>NZ_JAAFKD010000047.1 GCF_013299165.1 Microcoleus sp. bin38.metabat.b11b12b14.051 | reverse complement strand
CGGCTTTTAACAATCAGGAAAAGCTATATTTCGCCCAAACAATATGAGCAAAATTTATCAGGTCAAGGTAATCGCAAATTCACTCATCTTTGTAAATGCCGTTTTCTGACTTTTTCAGCAAGCCCTAAGTATAGTTGGATACCTGTCATTCAAAAACGGACAAAAAGCAGTTCAAAAACTGGCAGATAACTTGCAGGGCGAAATCAGCGGGCGCATTCAAGAACACCTGGCAAATTACTTGGACAAACCTCACACCATCGCCGAACTCAACGCTGGTGCAGCTAATGTCGGAAACCTGAAGCCCGACGATTTGCAGGCCACTGAAGGTTACTTTTGGCATCAGATACAAATATTTTCGTCGTTGCGCCAAATTTATTTAGGGACAAAACAAGGTCAGTTTATTGGAGTTGAGAGACAAGACTCTGGTGAATTAGCTGCCAAAATTACAGAAAACTTTCCTCGCCGTTCTTTTTATGGCTTAGATGCTCTGGGAAATCGCACTAAACTGTTGCGTTTTGAACCGAATTATGATTTGCGAGATCGCCCTTGGTACCTGAGAGCCACCGCAGCAGAACAACCAGTCTGGACTGAAATCTATACATTTTTCAGGGCGATTTGGGAATCACGGCGGCTGGGCCATTTTATGTTGACACTCACCGCTCCTTGAGGAGCGGTGATTCTAACTTCATCGTCAGAACTTGCTCTACCAGGCTTGCACCAAGTAGTGTAGAGGTTCCAACTCCATTAACGTTACTTTGGGAATGTCCTTCCCTAGATTCTGCTGTTAGCAAAATGTTTAGAGCCGCGTTCCAATCCCTATGCAATACCAAGTCGCATTGGCAGATGTGAGTACGAGTGCTCGGGGATTTTTTGACAATGGCTTTGCACTGACTACATTTCTGACTTGTATATTGAGGAGGAACAGCAATAGCTGTCTTTCCAAACTTCGTTGCAAAATGTTCAATCCCCTGCCTGAATTGATACGTTTACTGCTCTTTCCGAGACTTTGAATCCGTTTTTTAGACAGAGTAATTTTCAAAGGGAAACAGCAGCCAATTTCCCTTTACGAAGTCCTCGACGCAGAAACCAACTCAGTCATCGGCTGAACTATCAGTTCGGCAATCCGACCGAGTTCAGTTGGTTCAACTTCTGATTTGAGGCGATTGAGCGCCCAAATCAACTTTTCTAAGCACTGTAAATACGCCTCTTTGCTATCCATCACAGTCTTTTCCAATAACATTACACTCACGTCAGCTATCCTCTTGTTACTTTGATTGTTTCGTAAAGGCGTCCTATTTTTGTGAATTTTTTATTGAAGATTTTAGCCGAAATTCAGTAGGAAAATTATTCAGGAAAATTAAGTTAATTTCCAGTAGCTGACCTGCCTTGTTTTCCCATTTTAATTAGGACAAAATATGACAAGTAAAGTACATAAATTGCTAAACCTATTAGACCCAACAATCCCAAAAATTGAGGGTTAGCCGTAGCGTGAAACATCTGTCTGTACAGCCAAGGCGGGTCTAACCAAATGCGGCAAAAAGGTTCGTCAATTACCTGACTTTGAGATTTAAACGCACAGCTTAAGAAGGGAATTTGAGCCAGAGCGCCCAAAGTGCTATAAACAGTAATCGCCCAGCGCCAAGCTGTAAAGGCCAGCTTCAAAGACGATTGCGGGCGATCGGCAATTTCATCATTTAAATCTTCCCAAAACCAGAGACAAGCAGGAATCAAAGCCCTCCCGATCAGCGACGACACAAAGCTCACAGGCAGCGCCGCCATCATCAGGTAAAGTGTAATTGCCAGCAAACTCGCCACCCGCAAATAAATTATCAACAAACGGGCGATCGCCTCAGCTTTTGCCCAAACAGCCCAAATCAGCACTACCAGCGGGATCGAAACGGTTAATAGCACAGATAACCGGTAATCCATCCACACAAGTGGTTGAAACCAAGGCCCGGTGGCTGCCAATAAAAGACTCAACATTTTAGGAAAAATATACTCACTTATTTGTGACGTATTTTACTATAAAAAATCTCAAAAATCAGCAACTGTAAAACACTCTTAATGTTCCAGTTGCTGCGGCACTTTCCAGGTACTTGGAGGCTTTCTCTGTTTGTAGTCGATACAGGATATTGGCGAATACGCGATCGCCAACACTTTTTTTGTGATAGCGAGGCGAGGCTATCCCCCGCTATCTCCGCGTCTATTTTTCAGTCTGGTTTTGCTTCCACAACTGTCCGATCCCGAGCAGATTGCTGTAGAAGGTATGGCAATTCGAGCTCTCATATGAGGTATTGACCAATCCCTCAATCCCCCAATCTCAAATCTCAAATCTCAAATTCTTCAATCTAAACTTGTACCTCACCTTTTTGATACTCGGCTATAAATGTCGCCATTACCAAGAGTTTTAACCCATACAAAAATCCCGCGTCAAAATCTAAAGTTTGACGCGGGAGGGCAGACATGGAGCTAAATTGGTCGTTTATTCGTCGTAGATGCGGCACTCAGCAGCGTCAGGATTGTCGTCGCAATATTTTTCAAAGGAATTTTTAGGTTTGACTTGCTTCTGGTGGGAAGCTTCTGCTTGCAGTTCTTCAACTGCGTCCCAAGCTGCCGCACATTCGCCGGAAGTAGCGCCTTTCACGTCACAGACGGTACGAGCGTTGTCTAGTTCTTCTTCAATTTTTTCTTCGATGTTGCCCGCGGGTGTTGTTGTCATATTCACCTTATTAAGTAAGAAAGGTTTTCTTTTTGGATGTTAGTTGGTGTTTGATTGGCAGATGCGGCCTGGCGACCCAGCTAATATTAGCTTGAGATGCGCTCTAAAAGTTGCTGCTACCGAGATAGAACCCATCCATAACTGCGATCGCAGCAGCCGTCTCTAATTCCTGCTTGACACAGAACCCGTCACCCGGTTCTAGTCCGCAGGTATCAAGGCAGGTCGAGCTGACCTTACTTTTGATGAAAACATTACATGAAGTTGGCGTGTCAAACTGTATTGAGCTTTATCTTTTAAGATTTAGCTGAACGTGGCATTTAACACTAAACAGATTGATGCTTGACTCATGTTAACTTATGTTAACACGATCGCAGCCAAGGAGCCGAATCGATCGCCCCAGAAAACCGTCCCGCCAGCGGCCAGTTGCGGTTAGCCTAATGTATAGAGATAGTTTTATAGAGAAGTTAGCCTGATGGACAAGCCAAACCAAATGCAATGGGTCAGCGCCTTATCAACCCGTCCGTCTTTAGAGTCAGCCCTGAGGGAAGTTGTAGAACAAGCCGATCGCCAATTAGACGGCCCGGCAGATTTAGCGCTGATATTTATCTCGTCTGCCTTTGCCAGCGAGTATTCTCGGCTGATGCCTTTACTGCAAGAACTGCTGCCAGTGCCGGCGATTCTGGGCTGTGGCGGGGGAGGAGTCATCGGCACCAACCGGGGCGGCATGACGGAAGAAGTCGAGGGAGCGCCCGCAGTCAGCCTGAGTTTGGCACGCTTACCGTCCGTGAATGTCAGAACCTTTCACGTCAGTGGAGAAGAACTGCCGGACTTAGACAGCCCCCCGGATACTTGGGTGGATCTGTTGGGCGTACCCGCCGAGGAAGAACCGCAGTTTATCATCTTGGCAGACCCGTTTTCAGCAAAGATTAACGATTTGCTGCAAGGGCTAGATTATGCCTATCCGGGCGCGCCGAAGGTAGGAGGGCTCGCCGGCGGCGACGGTTCCAGAGGCGCGGCGCTGTTTTGCGACTATCAACTTTACCGAGAAGGAACGGTGGGAGTTGCTTTGAGTGGCAATATCGTTCTCGAAACCATCGTGGCCCAAGGCTGTAGACCGATCGGGCATCCCTATCGGGTGACGGAAGGAGAGCGCAATATTTTGCTCAAACTCGAAGAACAAACTGACGATAGCGGCAGCAGGGGCATCGAGCGATCGCCCTTAGAAGCCCTGCGAGAGTTAGTTCAAACCTTGAGCGAAGCAGACCGAGAATTAGCGCAGCATTCGTTATTTGTCGGCTTAGTCAGCGATGAATTCAAGATGACATTAGAGCCGGGAGATTTTTTAATCCGCAATTTGTTGGGAGTAGATCCGAAAGTCGGGGCAATTGCGATCGGCGATCGAGTCCGTCCCGGACAGCGCATCCAATTCCACCTGCGGGACGCGCGCACCTCCGCAGAAGACTTAGAAGTGCTGCTCGATCGACACCAGCGGGCAGCCGAAGACAGGGGTACATCCAGCGCCGGCGCCTTGATGTTCTCCTGTCTGGGGCGGGGTGAAGGGCTTTACGGCCAGTCGAACTTTGACTCGCAACTGTTCGGCCAATACCTCAAAAACATCCCCCTGAGCGGCTTTTTTTGCAACGGCGAAATCGGCCCAGTCGGAGGCAGCACATTTCTGCACGGATACACATCCGTATTCGGTATCTGTCGCCAAAACTCATAACAGTTGACTGTTGACTGTTGACTGTTGACTGTTGACTGTTGACTGTTGACTGTTGACTGTTGACTGTGGACTGTTGACTGTGGACTGTGGACTGTTGACTGTTGACTGTTGACCAAAAACTAAAAGCGGCAGTCGCCTGCCGCTTTTAGGTCTAACTAGATATCGGGAAACCTTAGAAACTAAAGGTTGTCCGCAGGACTCCTACCCAGATATTGTCATTGCGTTTGTTTTGCTCGGGATTCGTAATTACGTAAACGCCCGGTGTCACCGAAATAAAGTCAGTAACTTGGAAGCGATAGAAAGCCTCGTAGTGATAAGAGGTGTTGCGGTCTCTGGCGAAATTGCTCTCGGTAACTTTCGGGGGTATGCCGGCGATCAAACCGAGGAGGTTCCCTTTCTTGCCAAAATCTGGCAGCGCCAAGAACAGCGCACCGTTTTGAACGGTAGACTTACCGCGAGGAGCATTCATGTCGCTGCCGCCGCCGCGTTCTTCGCGAGCCTTGGTGTAACCGTACCAACCGCCAAGCTGGAAGCGGGTGCTGGGTTTGAAGTTAAGTTGCACGCCATAGTTATCGGATACAGTAGCCAATTGACCGAAGGGGCGGTTAGCTAAGGCACTGCCCGTACCCCCCATGATGCCAACATCGCCAGCGCGATTGTATTTGCGGTTGTAGCTGACACCAACGTCAATGGCATTCGTGACATTTAAGTTGAGTTGACCCAAAGCGCTGAAAGAACCGTTGAAAACGCCCCGGCCTCTGGCTGGATTGGCAGCGTCGTTATTATTTTCGGACGCGAGATAGGCTGCTGTGGCTCTCAGGGGGCCGAAGTTGTATTTGATAGCAGCACCGGCTCCTTCGGGGCCGCGGAACACTGCTGGGTTGTAACGTCCAAATCTGGAGAGAGCACCGCTGCCGCTCGATTCCAAGGGAGCAGTCAGCTCAGCAACGTCATCAAGTCTGAGTCCTTTCGGGCCGAACCATACTGTCGCCTTGGCTGCTGGGAAGCGATACCACAATTGGTCGAGGGAGAACTGAGTGCCGTCCTCGCCGTCAATGGCGAGGCGAGCCATGTTCGTACCAGTGGTGGTGGCTGTACTGTAGTTGGCGACGTTTCTAGCTTGCAAGCGGGTTCTGAGCAAGTCTCGACCGGTGAAGCTGGTGTTGAAGTTCAACCGCACCCGGTAGCCGAGGTTGGTGACAGTTTTGTCGTCGTGCAGCCCGACACCATTTCCGAAGGTGTCGCTGGCGATAAAGATGGCTTCTCCGGCCAGTTTGGTTGTGGTGGAGAATTGGTTGGCTTCGAGTTCGGCGGTGCGAGCTTCTAAGCCGTCTACTCGTCCGCGCAGGGTAGCGAGTTCGGCTGCAAATTCTTCTTGCAGGCGTTGCAGGATGGCTAAGTCGTCTTTGGTGACGAAGGTACCTGTTGACGAGCTAATTAGCTTGGTTACTTGGTCTAAGCAGGCGTTGACGCCGGCTGCGAATTCGTAGCGAGTCAGGGCGCGGTTGCCGCGGTAGGTGCCGTCGGGATAGCCTGCGATACAACCGTAGCGTTCGACTAGGGATTGCAGGGCTTGGAATGCCCAATCTGTCGGCCGCACGTCGGAGAGCTGAGAAACCGATGTCACTTGGGACATGGCTCCTGATGGTTCGGCCGGCAGGGCTTGGGGTGCTGCTGGGACGATCGGGCCGCCCATGCCGGTGGGTGCTGTTTGAGCAATTTCTACCTTAGCGGCTGGGGCGACAGCGGCGGAGGCTGGCACTTCTATTGTTGCAGCGGTTGCTGTCGGGCTGCTGGGCGCTGCCAATTCTAATGCTTGGGCAGACGGTTCGGCTGTGACTGCTGCGGCCAGGGGTTCAGTCGCTGGCGCTGTGGTGGACGGAGCGATTGGGGCTGCTGCGTTAATTTCGCTGGCTGCGGTTTGCAGTGCTGTGGCGCTGGTTGGGAGTGCGATTGCTGCCAGTTTTTGGGCGTCTGCAAAGCTGGCGATCGGGGTTTCGGCCGCCGGGGCGCTGCTGTTTAAAGCCAGCTTTTCTGTGGTAGCAGGGGCTGCTGCCACTGGTTCTGCAACTGTTTCTGCTGCTGTTTCTGCAACTGATGCTACAATTTTTGATTCGGATGGCTTGGCTGTCGCTAGCTGGTTGGCTTCAGCGGTTGCTGGGGCTTCGGCGGCGATCGCAGCGGCACTGACGACTGATGATAACCCCAGAATTGCCGGGGATACTAAAAGTAAATTCCACAAAGTTCTGTTCATTTTCCTCACACCTTCACACTCTATTCAACTCGATCGGCAATTCCCAACTGCTGATTTTTGTGGTTGCTTGCCTGTTGACAATAACTGCCAGAATAGAACCTATCCATGACTGTTGATTCACAGCAGGCGTGTCTAGTTCCTGTTTGAACCTAGGGGGCTGGCCCCTTGTACGGCCAAAGCTTCAGTTCAGGTCAAGCCCACATAACATTACGGTAGATTATACCATCACTTGCTAATTTCATCGATCGAGCGCCAGACTTCCTTGAGTTGCTGTAGCTGCGATCGACAACTGGCTGTACGAGTGAGGCCACAATTTGCCTCAAACTGACAAATACGCTTGAGTCCTTGCCAGTGCCAGACTTAACAGACAGTTAGTTATAGGTAGGATTAGGGCTGCGCGTCGCATCCCTTATACAGCGTTCTCTCCTGTTATGTCAAGCTTTTTAACCTAACTTTAAACCTCGCCGCCCGCACGGGGCGATTTTTGGGCCCGGGGTGGGGAACGGAGGACTCAAGGCTGGTAGATGTACCGCGTTGAGCGCGAAATTTCAAGCTTGACCAATTTGGGTTTTGCGATACACCAGGGTGTCGGGACTTGCCCGGGCGATCGTCATTTTTGACAAGGCTCGCTTGCTTTAATTCATCGTTATCGTAACACAATTTTTTTGTGCTCTGGCAGCGATCGCCTAATGAATCTCTGTGAATGGAAATCAGAATTTTGCCTCCTTGCTGTCTGGCGCTTCACCTCCTCTGATTTTTTCGCCACCGCCGATGTTTTTTAAATCACATTTTTTATGTGACTTATGATACTGAAAAATTATCATTCCCTCCAATGCTATTGCCGCACCAATCAACCGGATGATACGATTGGAGGTTTTAATTTGTAGATTGTGGGTTGGAGATTGTCTGGTTTATACATCAAAATTCTGAGGTCTTAAAACGAAATTATCACATAAATATTGAGAGCGTTAACTGTAGCATTAGTTGAGAGGCACAATTGGGATGCCATAACAAATAAGGATTATTTATTTGCAGAGCCTCATCTAAAACAATAATAACTTTTACCCCGGCGCGCCACCGAAAACCAAATTCAAAAACCCTGTATCTGAGAGTAACGAGTGCATCGACTAAAACGCTAATTTGCGAAGCGTAAAACTCAATGGCGCCAGTTATGGGCGAAAAAAAAATTGTAAATTTAGCCATAAATCTGACTTAATATGGTATATTACCTGATGGGTGCATCTATGTTATTTGAAATCCAGTATGACTTCGAGCAAAAGCAAATTTCGGCTACTTGTATTGGCATTATTGCTATTAGGATTATTTTTTCGCTTTGTCAATATAGACAAGAAATTTTATTGGTACGACGAAGTATTTACTTCGCTGCGGATTTCGGGATATACGCAAACGGAAGTGCTGCAAGAAATTACCAGCAGCCAGTTAGTAGCATCCCCAGATTTGATGAAATATCAACGCTCCAATTCGACCAAAAATTGGGGCGATACAGTTAAAAGTTTGGCAATTGAAGAACCTCAACTGCCACCGCTGTATTTTTTGGCAGTCAAGTGTTGGGCAAAAGTATTCGGTGATTCTCCTTTTTCGACCAGAAGTTTCTCTGTTTGGATGAGTTTGTTAGCGTTTCCCGGTGTCTATTGGCTGTGCCGAGAATTGTTTGCAGCGCCGCAAGTGGCAGAGATAGCCGTGGGATTGATAGCCGTTTCTCCGTTGTACGTGCTCTACGCTCAAGAAGCCCGTCCTTACAGTTTGTGGCCGGCGCTGATTTTGCTTGCTTGTGCGTCTCTGCTGCGAGCAATGCGGCTGCAAACTAACCTGAGTTGGGCTATTTACGCAGCAGCAACTATTTTGGGAATTTACACTCACTTGTTTAGCGTGTTGGTTGCGATCGGACACGGATTTTATGTATTGGTAACTCAAGGTTTTAGGTTTAACAAGAAAGTCTTTAATTACTTGATAGCTACATCTTTTTCTCTACTAGCTTTTGTACCTTGGTTGGTAATTTTATTGACTAATAAAAAGGCAGCAGCAGGGGCGACTATTTGGGCCGAGTTAGAAACGAGCAGGCTATCTTTAGTTAACAATTGGGCGGGAAATGTCGGTCGCATTTTTTGGGATTTTGGGCTAACTTCTAGTGCGCCGTCAATATACTTGATCGCCTTGGCTGCTGCTACTTTAATTTTAGTGGGAATCGTAGGGTATGCAATTTATTTTCTGTGCTCGGAGACGAGCAAAGAGGTTTGGCTGTTTGTGTTGGTGCTGGTGGCGGTGACAGCATTGGCGGTGATGTTGCCGGATGTTATATTGGGAGGAATCCGATCGACTAAACCTCGCTATCTATTTCCGACTTATTTGGGGATGCAAATAGCTGTTGCTTACCTGTTAGCGACTAAAATTAGCGCGCCCGGGGTGCCGGCGGGCCAACGGCACGTCTGGAAAGTTCTGACGGTTGTATTGTTAACTGGATCTGTGCTGTCGGATGCTGTTAGTTGTCAAGCTGAGAGTTGGTGGACTAAGGAATGGGGCCGGGAAAATCCCGCAATTGCTCGCGAAATCGATCGCGCTACCAAGCCGCTGGTTGTCAGTGAAATCTCGGAAGTCAGTCTGGGAAATATACTGTCAATGAGTCATTTGTTAGCACCAAAAGTTGTGCTGCAATTGGTGTTGCTCGACGCGCCAGCGCGCCGTCAAGCTCAGTTGCTTGAGGCGCCAACTATACCCAAGATTCCCAGCGGTTTTAGTGATGTTTTTGTTTACGGGCGATCGCAGAATTTTAGTGCTAAGCTGGCGAAAAAGCAGAATTCAAAAATAGAGCTGCTGTCAAAACAAAACACCCAAACGCTGTGGGTGGGAAAGTTAGTCAAAGAGTGAGGGTTTATGGAAGATTTTGGTATAATTATTGCTTGCTGCGATCAGGATTATCTGTTTGCGAAGGGTTGTTGTGCTAGCATCCGATATTTTCTGGGAGATGTGCCGATTTGTCTGTTGATTGACGGTACGTTTTCTGTGAGCGCTTTGGAGAAGTCCTACGGCGTGCGAGTTATCGATCGCACAACGGTGTCCCAAGAGGTTCTCAGGAAAAGAAGTTTTGGTTGGGGTAAAACTAAAATGATTGCTTTCTGGGAAAGCCCTTGGTCGAATTTTCTGGTTTTGGATGCCGATACGATCGTCTGGGGCGATGTTCTCAAGTTTGCTAATTTTCAAGACTTTGATTTTATTGTAGACCAACCTTGTCAGGAAAACTCGGATGCAGATGTTTCCAAGTTTTTCTTTGACATTCCGGGCGTTGAGAAGTATTTCCCCAGTTTTAACTGGCAGAAATTTAAAGCTAACTATTTTTGTACTGGTACTTTTTTTGCGAAGCGCGACATTTTTAGCTTGGAAGAATACGTAGAAATTTTAGATTTTACGGCGGCGCATCCGCAGATATTTAAATACGGAGAAATGGGGTTTTTAAACTTTATGATTTTCCGGGCGGCGCAAGAAAACCGGCTGCGAGTGCAGAGTGTGGATATGCAGTTGTTGGTGCCGGATTTTGACCAGGATTTGGTGCGAAAGCGGTTTCCGGTGGAGTCAAGCGGGCTGGCGGGCGATCGCGCCTCGGCGACTGTGATTCACTGGTGCGGGCCGAAACCGAGTTTATCGACATCTAAAGTTTACTCGGAACCGATGAATTTTTGCCGCCGCAAGTGTCAGGAAGATGCTTGGGGGCGCACGGGTTTGGCCGCCCAGATGTCGCTGCAAGTTGAGGATTGGCAGCGATCGATCTACGTGTATAAGAATAAGTTTAAGAAGAAGTTTCGGCAGTTGGCGGGTAAGTATAGCAGTTGACAGTTGACAGAAGAGCGCGCTCGCGACTTGCCCGCCCGCGAAGTCGAGGGGAGTCGAAGAGTTGACAGCTTGCGCGCTCGCGACTTGCCCGCCCGCGAAGTCGAGGGGAGTCGAAGAGTTGACAGCTTGCGCTGAGCGAAGTCGAAGAGTTGACAGTTGCATAACGGGCATCAATGGTTTGATGCAGTAAGGATATCGGCTCTATTCATGAAGTTATTTATGTCCTAACCGCCGAGAAGGTTGCTATAGATCGAGACTGGCACGCGCGCTGCGAGAAATCGGGAATATGCTGTCGCGCATTTAAATTGCATATTCAGAGCGGGCGGGACGCCCACCCCACAAGACTTTGATGGTTTTTTGATATACAATTTAAATGCCGCAACAGCTTATTCCTAGATTTCTCGCCGCCAAATTCAGATCATTTGACTCGATCGCCCGCTCACTCATGCAGAGGTAAAATGGGGCCGGCTGGGGGCAAAACTTGGCGGTGAACGCTGACTTTGTGACTTTCCCGCTGAGTTTGCATTTCCACGGCGATCGCCTCAAATTCGATTTCCATGCAGCCGTAGGGAATCTCTAACTCGATACTCGATCGCATATTTCCCAGCCCGGTAGCTGTAAATTCGGTAATCCAGCGCGGCCCGTCGAGAATTAGGTAGGTTTGTCGATCGAACACCCACACTTTTACATAAATTCGGGGCATTAATTCCGGCAGTTGCACTTTCACTGTTACAGCCTGGCCCGCCAGGATGTCGGCGCGTGGCAATTCCAGAACCGGCATCGGTACTAACTCGTCTTCTGGCAAAACGTAGGGAGTTGGGGGAGTTACTTCTGTTTCGAGTTTTGCAGTTTTTTCAGCCGCTTTTCTCGGCTGCGGGGGCTCGTCAAAAACTACAAATTCTCTGGCTTCTGGGCCTGTATGTTCGGGTTCGGCAATGGTTTCGCTGGCTGCGGGTGGCTGCTCGGTGAGGCTGCTTTCTGCCACGGTGGCGATGCCGTCGCTGCTATTGCTGGTGGCTTTTGGAGTTGGCGACAGGGTGGTTGCTTTGAGCCATTCGGGGGATTCGCCGTTGCTGGCTAGGGAACTCAGCCTCGACCAAAATCTATTTTCGACTTTGAGGGTTTGAAATGCTTGTTTTGAGGGTGCTGGCGGAGTTTCTGGGGCTGTTATTTGTGGTTCTGGGGTATTTTCGGGTTTTTGGTCGATCGCCCGAATATCGGCCGTTTCTGGGGCTGTTGGCAGGTCTAAAGGTTTGGCTGGTTGGTCGATCGCCCCTGCGGTAGTTTTAGGGGAATTGGAGATTTCTGATAGCAATTGCGATCGGCTGCTGTCGGGCAGTTTGTTACCGAATGCAGGCAATTCTAGACCGCCGGCACTGGGAGTCTGACGGGTATTCAGTTGAGGCGGTAGAGATTCGTTGCTTGGCGATTCATTTGTTGGGGATTCATTGGTTGGGGATGGCAAATCTAAGGATTTTTGTACTAGCCGGAGGAAGGATGGATGTGTTTCGCTCCGAGGCGGTTGGGCTGCTGTTTCTGAGGGTTCGGCTTGATGCTTTTCTTCGATGAAATTCTCTTTAATTACTTCAAGAAGATGCTCTAAACGGGCTGTAATTGTGAATAGTTTGGTGGCTAGGGTGACGCCGCCGCTGCTGAGTATTGCTTCTCCTAAAATTAGGCGGCTTTTGCACTCGGTTGAGATGTAGGTGACGCAGGCAAAGATGCAGGGGGGAGCTTGTTCTGGCATCGGCTGCTCGATTTGGGCGAGTATTTTTGAGGTTTGCGGATCGCGCAGGTAAATTTGTAGTTGTGCTGAACCGATGAGTTTTTGGAGTTCTAGGGTTTGGGATTCGGGGATGAGAGTTGCTGTTTTTCTGGTTTTTTGGGTTGGTTGGGGAATGTCGATTTTGCCGGAAATGATTAAGGGGCGGCCGAGTTGAGTCACGAAGGTTTCTCGATCGAGCACGAGTTCGAGTTCGAGTTGGACTGGGGGTTTGGGCGGCTGAGGAGTTTGGGGAAGGGGGAATTGATAGATTTTGGTCGTTTGGGGTGCTAATGCGGCTGCTGGGATTTGGGGCGGTGCGGGCCGATCGACTGGTGCGGGGATTTGTGGCGTCGCGCGATCGACAGAGGAAGCATTTTCTGGGGCTGCGCTTGTGGCATCTTCGGAGAATTCTGGCGGCAGGGGTTCGGAGGTTTCCGATTCTGCGGGCAATACTTCTAATTGCACCCCGTACTGCCAAGGTTTTGCTGGGGTTGATTTGGGATCTGGCAAGCAGGAGAGTTCCCACATTCCAGGTTTCAGACGCGTGTAGGGAATAATCACGACTAATCCTTCGGGATTGGTGCGGGCATATCTGCTTTGGACTTTGCGCTGGGGCGCTGTTTCGTCGAAGGATGTGTGGGTGATGCGAATTTCGATGTCGGTGTTGGGGTGCTGAATCCGAGCAACGACGCGATATTTGCCTTCTAGAATTTCCACGTCGGGGCTTTCTAAGGGCAACCAGGCGCGATCGCCTTCTTTCTGTAGCAAAAATTCTAATTTTTTCATGTTTGTTTTCCCTTAAATGCTCCCGCTTGATTCGTCACCGGTTGGCAGTGGTTGCTTGAGCGACAGCTACAGATATTTAATTACTTTATGTTTTATAGCCTATCATTGGTCTCAGTCAACAAACCCGATCGCCCCAAGAGCGAAGCTTGCAGCTATTGGATCGCCCCCCTGCGCCCGATCGACCCGCCCCGGACAATATAACAACGTTTTCCTACAGGTATTTCTGAGAATTCTCGTGAAGTGCGATCGCTCGCAGGGGGGCGATCGACTTTTATCAAACATTCCTGGGCGCACTCCGACAAAGAAACC
Organism: Microcoleus sp. bin38.metabat.b11b12b14.051; assembly: GCF_013299165.1. Classification (NCBI taxonomy): domain Bacteria; kingdom Bacillati; phylum Cyanobacteriota; class Cyanophyceae; order Oscillatoriales; family Microcoleaceae; genus Microcoleus; species Microcoleus sp. bin38.metabat.b11b12b14.051. The sequence continues at coordinate 19,950 of NZ_JAAFKD010000047.1, read as the reverse complement.
GGGTTTTTGGATAAATCAGCGCATCACAACCAAGTATTCAAGGGAAAAACCCGGTTTCTGACTACCCGCGCATTCCTAGACGCACTCCGATAAAGAAACCGGGTTTTTGGAGAAATCAGCGCATCATAACCAAGTATTCTCTAAAAAACCCGGTTTCTGACCACCCGCGCATTCCTAGACGCACTCCGACAAAGAAACCGGGTTTTTGGAGAAATCAGCGCATCATAACCAAGTATTCTCTAAAAAACCCGGTTTCTGACTACCCGCGCATAAGTCCTATCAAAGATTTTAGTCTTAATTTGATACGCCTTGAGCAATGCCGTTTCCCTACAGATATCGCATTGTGAAATAGGCCGGAGAGCCTGCTTCTCCCTCACCATTACCAAGGACTGCCAATCATACTAAAAGCAGCCCAATAATAAGGATGCGATAAATCTTTGCTGTCGAGTTTGGGAATAGAGGGAGGTAAAGAAGTTTCGCCCCGAGAAGTTCGCAATTGCCGATTTTCGATGGTGAGTTTACCTTCGATCGCCGCAATTTGTGCTTGTCGCATAGCTTCAGCTTTAATCATTGGAGGAGCTTGAGGTTTGCTGACTTTTAACTGCTGATAAAACTCAGTCATCAGCGCCAGAGTCCCTGCATCTGACACATACCACAAGCTGGCGAGGGCAGATTTTGCTCCCGATTGCAGCGCTAAACCGGCAAATCCGAGTTCCGCTTCTCTGTCTCCCAAAGCTGTTCTACAGGCGCTCAATACTAACAGTTCCAGCGGCGGATTGTTCCATTTCAAATCTTTCATTTGAGAAAATTTGAGTTGCGTATCCCAAAATTGAATGTAGGAGTTATCAGCAGATCCCGGGCGGAATTCCGCGTGGGTGGCGAGGTGGATGATGCCGTATCTTTGTTGCAGTCGCTGCGATTGCAAGTTGACGATGGTAAAATCTTCGTTGACAAAGGATTGGCCGGGCCACTGTCGGGCGATCGCACTTAATTCTAACGGGACTGCCGGGAGCGGTTCTTTGTTCGCCGTTTCCGAGAAAATTGCTGCTCCCATTGCTAATACCTGGGAGTTTTTGAGATCGGCATAATTGATGTCTGTCAGCTTGAATGCCGGAATCCGCGCCATGCTATATTTTTGGATCAGAAATTGCTTTCCGTCGTGCATTGCTGCTAGGGGTACGGTTCGCAAACCTTCGCCGACGCAGAACAGCAATGTTTCAATTTTTGCGAGTTGCAAATCGATTTCTAGGGGTGAAATTATCCATTGATAAAGTTTTTGGGCTGGTTCGAGATAGCTGGTGGTGTTGATTTTTACTTGGTTGGTGATTTCGCTGCTTAATTCTTTGACTGCTGCCAGCAGTATCTGTTGTTTGGCTGACGGAACGCTGCGGAGTATGGGCGGGCGATCGGGCAAGATTAAAATTAGTTCTAGTTGATCTGTACGCGGGATGGCGTAAATTAAAGCTGGTTTTTTCTTGGTTTGAACTGCTAGGCGCGAGAGAGTTTTTGATATTGCTTGGGCGGTTTTTTCCCGGGTGGCAAAGTCTTGTTGCAAGTATGTTTGATAGTCTTCTTCCCAGTCTTTTTCGATTCTGCTGACGGCTTCGGTGAGGTTTCCGCGATCGAGCAAATTTCTCATTTCTTGCCCGTTCAGTCCGCCTGGGTCTGGTTTTTGGGCAATTGTCGCGAGGTTCGCGGAACTCCAGCAGAAAAATATTGCTGTCAACCAGTAAAAAATAGCTGTTTTAAGTTTTTTCTGAGTCGCGTGTTTTTGGCGGTGCTGCTGAGATTGGTGCTGCATGATTTGGGACGGTTGTGCCTTTTTCGATATGCGATTTTTGGATTTAAGATTAAAGAATTGGGAATAACCGATTAAATAAAGGTTTGGAGATTTCCTCAAGTTACATTCTTTTTTAGAAGTGGCATTAATAGGGCAGTTGGCGGCGCTATATGCGAATACTTAACTGTGCTGCAAGCCCGAGCGACTAAATCCACTTAATTAAACATCAAATATGAATTATACCATTTAGAAAAAAGCTTGCTACAGTAAAATTGTTGAGTTTGTTTCGTCCGCCCAATGTGTAAGGTGCGGATCTATGATATCTGGCGTGAAATGCGAGGAATTGTTCTCGTGCGACGCACCCTACCGCTACTCGATCGACTAAATCCACTTAATTAAACATCAAATATGAATTACTTTCAAGCTTGCCCTGCCTGTCTTCTTCCTTCTTCCTTCTTCCTTCTTCCTTCTTCCTTCTTCCTTCTTATTTCTTTCTTCTTTCTTCTACTTATAACATTCCACACCAACGCCAAACATCTCCGTAAGGCTGTGTCACAAGCACCGCTTGATTCCTGACGCACCAACTCCAGCCCCCGCAACCCAGAAATTGGCGATTTATGTAAAGTTTTGTAAATTACCTTGGGTTTTGCGTAAAAATCGCAGATCCCGACAGATAAACGAATAGAAGGCATTGCAGAGGAGGCGATCGCTCTCCCGGTAGCCGCCGCACAGGGGCTGTTGGTGAGAGAATTAGCTGAACTCCAGCAGCCTGCATCGCTGGTTGCAGACCATTTTTCTGAGTACCCTTGGAACAAGAGATGCCTAGTAAGGATGAAATTGACGATCGGCTAAAACAGCTAGCCATAGCTGCTCAAAATCACCAACCTCAAACTGTTGAACGACAGAAAGCTGTAAGTACATTAGTAATGGACATTCAAACATATAAAATTGTAAATTTTCCCAGAAATCTCAATTTCACCCGGGAAATTTATCAGGAAATCTGTGCAGAAGCCTACCAAGATTTAATGTTACGCATCTGTCGGGAAATTAAGAACTACCGACCGGAAAAAGAGGTGAGCCAGTGGGTGAATTTCTTGATGATTAAATGTTTTCAACAAGCTACACCTAGAGTTATAGGTCGCAGCGACTTCAAACGTTCATACTATAAAGATATCGATGCTTTTTTTGATGGGAAAACCAATCAACAGGAAGATGAAGCCGACCGACTCGCCAAAGCTCTGATCGAGATGATTGAAGAAGATCCTGGGGATGTTTTCAAAGGCGAAGTCAGTAGAAAGCACCCGCAGGTCAATTTTCAGTTGTTGCTGGTGAAGAGAGAGATAGAAGATGTAAGTTGGGAGCAGATATCCGCCGAATTGGGGGTAGGTGTTTCAACTTTAAGCAGTTTTTACCGGAGGTGTTTCGCTAAATTCACGCCCAGATTCAGAGAATACTTATAGGACATTTAACAGCAAACAGCAGAGATGGATCATGAATAATACACCAATTGATTTTGTTTGGACAATTCCGATCGCCCCAGCAGCACACCACAGCGCTCAAACCCTTTCCCAGCAACAAAGTGACTCGAAAAAAGCTAAACAGGTTTATCTGAATGCTTTGGCAGTGCACGCAGTCGATTTTTACTTTCAGTGCATGGAAATAGAGACTGATTTGGCCGCTAGCGATATTTGGAATCCTGTAGTTCAGAAATTTATGGATGTCGCGGATTTGGATGTCAAAAATATTGGCAAATTTGAGTGCCGCTGGATGCGCGAGGGTGAAGATTTTGTCTCGATTCCGACAGAAGTGCGATCGGACAGAATTGGTTACATCGCCGTAGAGATAGCTCAATCGCTCCTTGACGCGAAGTTGCTGGGATTTGTGCCAACAGCCGATCGAGAACAAATTCCAGTGACCGAGTTAAAATCGATCGACCAACTGCTAGACTATTTAGACGGACTCAAACCTGTAAATCTCAGTCAGTGGTTGCAAAATGTTTTTGATACCGGTTGGCAGACAGCACAAACGCTGTTCGAGTCAAAACCCGAATTGCAATTCGCTTTCCGCAGTCCTCAAGTTTTAGCAAGCCATGCTTCTATCAGTAAAACTCTGCCAGTCAAGCGAGGCAAATTGCTTAACTTAGAGCGGGGAAAAGAGCAAGTAGCTTTATTTGTGGGATTGATGACAACAGACGAACCGGATATCGATATTTCGATAGAGGTTTATCCCACAAACGGTCAAACCAATCTGCCCAGCGATTTGCAGTTGATGGTGATCGATGGTGGAGGCGAAACCGTGATGCAAGCTAAAGCAAATAAAACCGAAAAGTTGATATTTGAATTGAAGGCAGAACCGGGAGAAAATTTTAGTATCAAGTTGGCTTTAGACGATTTCAGCATTACTGAAAAGTTTGCCATTTAATCGTAATGAATGGGGGGTTTGCATTATGGATAAGTTAATTTTACTCAAGTTAGACGGAAATTGCGAAGAAGGTTTTCGCTGTACAGTCCAAATTTGGAAAAACAATCAATTTCCGTTGATTGATTGTACCGCCAGCCAAAAATTGCCTCCCAACCCCCAAATAGCGGCTTTTGAGGAAGAACATTGGCGAGAATATCGCATTTTGGGCGCGGATTCCCGCCACCGCCCGCAAAAATTAGTTAATTTAATTTACCCGTTTTTGCACGAAACTGCACCCAAAACTGCTGTCAAATCTGATATTAAAGGATGGTATTTTCGGATTAAACCTGGCCGGATTAGCAACAGAAATCCTGTGCAAGATTGCAAAGACTCCGGCAAACAACTCGCGAAGATGCTGAATAATTGGCTGGATGCTCCTGAGTTTGCGGAAGTGGAGAGGCTGATTGGCGATAATTTAAATCCTGATGAAGAAGCGAGGGTGCTGATTTGTACCGATGACAAGCACTTGCACAAGCTGCCTTGGAATCTGTGGGATTTGTTTAAAAGATTTCCGAAGGCAGAACATTCGCTGAGTAAATTCAACTATATAACTAGGGAAAGTCCGCAAAAACCAGTCCGCAAGTCTAAGGTGAGGATTTTAGCGATTCTGGGAAACAGCGCTGGGATTGATGTCACGAAGGATCGGAAAATTTTAGAGAATTTGTCTCGCGATGCTGAGGTGAAGTTTTTAGTTGAACCGCAACCGGACGAAATTAACGAGGAACTTTGGGATCAATGTTGGGATATAATATTTTTTGCAGGCCACGGGGACACTCAAGATGATATTGGAAAAATTTATATTAACAAAAGTGATTTTTTAACAATTAATGAGTTGTGGTGCGGCTTGAGAAAAGCTGTGGATAAGGGTTTGCAACTGGCAATTTTTAATTGCTGCGATGGGTTGGGCTTGGCCAGAAATTTACATGATTTTCAGATGATTCCGCAAATGATTTTAATGCGGGAGTTTGTGCCGGATGTGGTAGCTCAGGAATTTTTAAAGTGTTTTCTGAAAGAGTTTGTAAATGGCAAATCTCTGTATGCAGCAGCGGGGGAAGCGCGGCGCAGGTTGGAGAGTAAGGAAAAGAATTTTCCCTGTGCTAGTTGGTTGCCTGTAATTTGGCAGCATCCGACAGCGGTGCCGGCGGTTTGGAACGATTTTTTGCTGCCGGATGCGCCTGTGGCTGCGCCGGATGTGCCTGCGGTGCCTGCTCCGAAAAAACCGCAGGTTAAGGGTTTTTCGCGCTTGAAGCCGTTGGTTTTGGCGAGTTTGGGCTGTACCTTTGCTGTGATGCAAACGCGCTCTCTGGGGGTGATGCAGCCGTGGGAACTGTCAATGCTCGATCGACTCCTGAGCCAGCGGCAAGCTGAACCGATTGACAAGCGGTTGTTGGTTGTGGAAGTGACAGACAAGGATGTTGAGAAGTACGGCTATCCTCAAAACGATGCTACTTTAGCAGGGGCAATGGAAAAATTGCAGCAGTTTCAACCTTTAGTAATTGGTTTGAATATGCACCGCTCGGCGAGCCGAGAGTCGGGAAGGCAAAAATTAATTTCTATGTTTCAGAACAATCCGAATAATATTACTATATGCAGCTACGGCGATACCAAAATATACGATGCACCACCGGAATTGTCTCAAGGTAAATTGATAAATCAACTGAGTTTTAGCAATTTACCAAACGATGAAGCGCGCCACGAAAAAGGTAGCAGCATTCGCCGTCAACCTCTGTCTTATAACTGGAATTTTCCTAATTTAACTGAAAATTGTCAGGCTCCCAACAGCTTCAGCTTGCTGTTAGCTTTGCGGTTTTTGGAGAGTCGAGGGATTGCACCAGAGACAACTCAGAATCAAGAGTTGCGAATTGGTGGCGTTACTTTCCCAAAATTGGCGGCTCGTACAGCAGGTTATCAAAATTTAAATTCGCCAGTCAGTCAAGTCTTGCTCAACTACCGCGCTAATCGCAAACCAGCTTTGAAAGTGACGCTTCAAGAAGTTTTATCTGGCCAAATAAGCTCTGATTTAGTCAAAGGTAAAATTGTGTTGATCGGCCACACTTCCCAAGCTTCTAGCGATGAGTCGGATACTCTTTTCGGTAAAATGCCGCGGGTGTGGATTCATGCTCATATGGTGAGTCAAATTCTCAGCGCTGCGATTGATAAAAGGCCGCTGTTGTGGGTTTTGCCTCAATCGCAAGGGATACAGTGGGGAGATGCTATTTTTGTGTGGTTGGTGGCTGTTACTGGCGGGTTGTTGGTGGGGCGCGGGCGATCGCTCTCGGTGTTGGCGATCGCTCTTGGTGCTATGATTTTTTTGCTGTATCAAGGTGCGATCGTGATTCTGGCTTTCGGAGGCTGGATGCCTTTACTTCCTTCAATTTTCGCTGTGGTTTCTACGGGTGGTATGTTGTTTGCGTACGATCGATCTCGCTTTGAGGGCTGATAAAAAGCGTTGGTAGACAAAGGATAAATCCTCACCCCGTATCGATATATAGCCTAGTCTAAAATAGATATCGTTTAAAATTATCAACCCAGAGGTGCTGATTTTAGTGTTGGGCAAATTTTTAATAATTGCTTTTTTTATCTAAAATATTTAATTGTCAATTAACTTGGCACAATAATGCTCAATTAGCGCTAACACAGCAAATTATTGCCAGCTTAAGGGTAGAGTACGGCTGGCTGGAGGTTTTGGGCGGCGAGAAGTTGGCGGCGGAATATTTCAGTTATAGCAACCGCCACATCGGTGAGGACATAAATAACTTCATGAATAGAGCCAATACCCGTACTGCATAAATGATTTGATTCGGGTTATGCAACCCTTCGGCGAAGCTCACGGCAAGCTGTCAACCCTTCGGCGAAGCTGAGCGGGCGAGCTGTCAACTGTCCACTTTCCACTGCTATACGTCGTTGAGTTAAATGGCGGCAATTTTGGCCCAGACAGGTACTTGGAAGCAGCACAGAAATGCTGTTAACGCTGCTCATAAAATTAAATTTTCAACTTTTTCACGCTCATGTGTGTCAATTGTGTCACTGGGTTCTCGCCCGCCAGCCCTCGGCACTGATAAAGTTTAATGTCGCACTTTTCTTTATTTGTATAGCACTTGTGATAGATATCACCAACAATATATTTTTCATATGTATAATTACTGAATAAAGAGCCCTGAACACGATGCGGCCGATCGCAGCGATCGACAACTCATCAAGATATTGATCGCAAATCGAAAGCAACCGGCCAAGCTAAACCAACGAAAATAGCCACGAGTGGCAGTTAATTGAAGAAAACTCAAGTCAGCAATGCTGAATCGATTAAATCAGCAAATTCACCCACATTCATCCTCAAACTTGACATTTTTACAGAAATAAATACAATTAAAATTATTAGGCTCCCTAACAATTAGTATTGCTGCAATTGCGGTAGAGAGCGAATACCTGTACTGTTTATTAAGAAAATTCGCGCTCTATCGTCCATAATTAAATGCCTCCGCCATCTGTACTTACGTAGATTCCCTGGGAAAGCCTCAATTGAAAACCTAAATAACCGAGCGATCGCATTCTCGCCCGCACGTGCGATCGCTTCCAACAAAGCCTCTGTGAAGGCAAAATTTTTTTAGTCAAACATGAAATTTGATTTGTATGCTGCACCAACCGAGCATCCCTTTGGCTCACGCCACCTTGCTGAATACAGCGATGGTGGAGTTGTCTAACAGGGAACCAACATGAATTTGGAACAATCCTCTACAGGAATAACCCCCGAGCGCTGTGCTGCTGAAGTAGTGGAAATCATTCCGCTGATTGTGGGATCGATTCGAGCGCAAATGCGAAATCAAGGAGAATCTTTTTTATCGATATCTCAGTTTCGCAGTCTGATGTTTATTTACCGCTATCCAGGTTCTTCTTTATCCAAGTTAGCAGATTATTTGGGGGTGACTCGACCGACTGCTTCGGCCATTTGCGAGCGCTTGGTTCAGGAAAAATTTGTTGACAGACAAGAACATCCTCAGGAACGGCGAGCGGTGGTGCTGACGCTGACAGAAACTGGTCACGCGAGGCTGGAAGAAATTCGAGATATCACGTCGATCAATATTTCACCAATGTTCCAGGATTTATCTCAGGAAGAGATGGCGATCGTTTGGGCGGGATTGGCGCTACTCAGAGAGGTGTTTGACGGTAAGTCAAAGGATAAGTAAAACACCTCTACGGCACTTATTATAACTCTTGCAAAAGTCATTTTAATCAAGATTTGGAACGGGTCCCAGAACCCGTTCCAAAACAAAAAATGTTTCTTGTGGAACGGGCCCCAGAGCCCGTCCTAGTTATTTTTGCAAGAGGTCTATTGATTGTTTAAATCGTTATCTAGCCGAGTCTCAGGTTTCTGGAGATACACTTCAGAAATTGGTAATTGGGAAAAAGGTAATTGGTAATAGCTTGAGAGCATACCTGACTTTTTTCATAACTGTTAAGCTGTAGCGCATTTAAATTTTATATTCGGGACGCTGCTCAAAGCCATCCCACAAGAGTGTTTAAGCGATTTTTGACAGACAATTTAAATGTAGGACAGCTTATATATTTTAGTAAGGTGCGCCCAGCGCGCCCTACAACTTTTTGTTGATAGATATAGCAGTTCTCAGAAAGATGACGCACCAGACCAATTAATCCCTCAATCCCTCAATCCCCCAATCTAAAATCTAAAATCTAAAATCTAAAATCAGAACCTGTACCTCACATGAGTGAGACTCGGCTATATTTGACGTTTGCATCTGAATAATAGTTTTAGTTTTCGGAATGCAGCCCCGTCCCCTCGCAAGAAGAGAAGTTGCAAGGGGGACTACAGTTTGTTGATTGAGTGAGTATTAAATTCAAGATTTAGCTGCACTTAACAGCTTTGCTAAAACGTTTCGCGTTATCTGTTGAGCTGGCGCATTTAAAACGGGCGATCGCAACTCCGGCGCATTATAATTATCCAATCCCCACGCCCACTGCATCGAACCTGTCGCGAATACTTTCGCCCCCGAGGTTGCTGTATAAACGGTCATGTCAGCATAGCGAGTGCCGCCGCCGTAAGGGTACGGAGAATGGGCGATGCGAACTATGTTTTTCGGGGCATTGCCAAATATGCGATCGACTTCATAACCCAACAGCCCGGGTAACTTGTCACCATGTTTTAAATCTGTTTTGTCTAGTAGCCAATCCGGAGCGCTTTTATCAATGACAATATCAGAATTAACTTGAAATGTTTCGTACATCACACCGATTAAAGCATCTTCGGGGCTGCCCACGGAGCGGTCTCGCCAGCGAGTTGTGACTAAGGAATATAGTGCTGGGGGTTGATTGTAAGTTGCTATGCGATCGCGCTCTGGTTTGCCAATCCCGTAGTTTAATTGACCGGCCGCCGCTATTTCTACCGACGAACTAACAGCGCCTACTTCTGCTTTAAATCCGCCCAAGGGATCTAAATCGGCCATTTCTTTATAAGCTACGACTGTTCGGTTGACTTCTCCTGTAATCCGGCTGGGTTCGAGGCGGATCTGCCAGTAGCAAATGTTGGAACCAAAAAACCCGAGGCTGACGCCTTCATCTCTCGCTGCTTCTATATTTTCTCGCATATCTCGCGACCAATATTCGTCATGGCCTACAGACAGAAATGCTTTGTGAGACAACAGCAACCGAGAGTTAAAATGGGTGTCAATGTTGGTGGCATAGCTAACATCATAGCCTTCTTTTTCCAGCCACCTGACCATGTTGTATTCCCAGCCAGCGCTAGAAGTTCTCCTTTTTGGCTGAAAATTAGTCAGAAATTCTCCCGCCCCTACGCCGTAAGCTGCTTTGCGGTTGGGACTCATGGCGTAGGGCCGATTAAACGAAACTTTGTAAGCTTGTTTGGCGTGACTGTTCCAGCGGTACAGCGATTTGTAGCCCCAATTGTTGTAGGCTTGAAAAGTGGTAACGCTGGATTGAAATAAAATGTCGGATTTGCGATCGTCATCCCGGACTGCAAAGATGATATAACTTTGCTTGGACGTGCGGCCGGCCGTGAGTTTAGCTAAATAAATGCCGCTCGTCCAGTCCGAAGGGCGATCGGGAATTTGTAAAATATACGGGTCTTTCCAATCGCATTCTATTAGTCCGGATGCTTCATCTTCTCTCGGCGGATGTTGTTTGATTCCCTTGCGGACAATTGGGTCATTCATCCGGCGGCCGCCCAGTCCGTCATACCATCCGGTGCGGAATATTTCTATAGTATAATTTGGTTCTTTAGTATTGACAAATAATTTAATTTCGCCACCGAGATTGACGCTAGTGAGAGAGGCATAACCTTCGATTTCTCGCTTGGTAGCAGGATTTTGTAACTCCCAATCTGCGGTACCGGGTTTTTGGTTTTCTCGGGCTGTGGGATTGGTAGCAATCGCACTTTTTTCGTGATTTGAATAGTCTTGAGAATGTGCTGCACTGTTATAGAAAACAGGAGCGGCCAAGCCTATTGAGAAAGCTTTCAGAAATTCTCGGCGACGCAATTTCGATAAAAATTTAACTGTCACTGCTAATAAGTCTGTGGATGTTAGGCGATAGATTTTAGAGTTGGGTGCAGAGCAAGCAGGCTTAACATTACTTTACACGAGCCCTGAAGACATCATACCTGAGATAGATTATTTTGCGATCGCGCGATCGACTCGCCGCCACCCGAGAATCTGTCTGAGTATTTCTTCCGCTATCATGTCTTAGGTCTTATCATATATGGCTTATGGCATATACCCATCACGGAATAATTTTAGATTGAAAAGCGATGTGAGATGTTCAGAGGTACAAATCCCCGGAAGCATCCGCAAATTGCCCCTAAAATCTAAAATCTGAGATCGAAAATCGGATGACCTATTTGTGCGAACCACCTTTATGAGTCAATCAACCAATCAACCGCTATCGCCAGCAGTTTCTCGACGCACCGCCCTCAAATTCCTCGGAGTCGGCGCCGCCGGCGGAATGCTGGGCTACTCGCGATTTTCCAAACCCGAACCCGCCGTTTTTGAGCAAGATACTCTTGACTTGCCGCGAATGCTCAATAAACCCAAAACCGTTGCAGTTGTAGGCGCAGGCTTGGCCGGGCTCGCCTGTGCTTACGAACTAAGTCAGCGGGGCTTCGCCGTGACGCTGCTAGACAAATCCCCCCAACTCGGTGGCAAAATTGCTAGTTGGCCGATACAAGTCGGGAACGAAAGCTTTATGATGGAACACGGTTTTCACGGTTTTTTCCCGCAATACTACAACCTCAAAAGTGTGGTCAAAGAACTAGAAATTACCGATAACTTTGTATCTTTAGAATCCTACGCCGTTGTGTTTCGAGATGGCAAATACCAACCAGAAGTTTTCCGTCCCAACCATTCAGCTTTCCCTTGGAATATAGTTGATTTGGGGATATCTTCTCCCAACCGGCTCAAGTGGGGAATCAACCTCACAAAACCCGCTCACTGGCAAGTTTTTCGAGAAATCGGCGGTTTTCAAACTCAAAAAAGTTTCGCTCGCCTCGACAATATATCAGTTGCCGATTGGGTAAAAGGTGAATTCCCGCGCGGACTTTACGACTTGTATTTTTTGCCTTTTGCCAAATCCAGTCTCAACGCTCCCGACGAATTGAGCGTAGGAGAATTAATGCAATTTTTCCACTTTTACTTTTTCGGAAATCCCGAAGGTTTGGCATTCAACGGCACGCGGCAAGATATGGGCACGAGTTTGGTGCAGCCGATTGCTAGAGCTATTGAAAGCAAAGGTGGCAAAGTATTGACAGATGTCGCGGTTAGTAATATTCACTGGGAAAATGGCCAAATTGATTCTCTGAGCTACCAGTCGGGAGACGTGCAAAGTAAAGTGCCTTTTTGGGTGAAGCGCAACGCACTGTTAACTGACAGCAACTCTACGGAATATTTCGGCGCTGGGGACAGCGTATTTGCCGCCGCACCAGGAGGAAAAGAAGCAATTTCTCTGAGCTGCACTCACCAAGGCTGCACAGTTAAAAAACAAAATGACGGTCAATTTCATTGTCCTTGTCACGGGGCAGTTTTTGATGCCGAAGGGCGAGTGGTGAGCGGGCCTGCTCAGCGAGACTTGCCGAGATTTCAAGTGGTAGATAAAAAAGCTGATGAGGTACAGTTAGCCACCGCGGTTAATAAGTTGCAGCCGCAGAATGTGGGGGAAACATTGAAGGCTGATTATTATGTGTTTGCGGCCGATGTTCCGGGGATGCAGCATTTGTTTAGTTTGGCCAGCGGTGAGGTAAACCCGCAGGTGCAGAGCCGCATCGAGGCCTTGAAAATAGCCGACCCGTTTGCGGTGGGACGTTTTTGGTTCGATCGCGATTTTCCCTGGGAACACAGCAATTTTAGTTCGCTTTCCGGCTACAAACTGACTGATAGCATCACGCTTTACCACAAAATTCAGGATCAGTTCATCGAGTGGCATCAAAAAACTGGCGGTAGCGTAGTGGAACTGCACGCTTATTGTTACAAAGAGAAAGAATTCCCCAATCAGGAAGTTTTGCTGGCTACTTTCGAGCAAGAATTGTACGAAATTGTACCAGAATTAAAAGCCGCGACTCTGCTGCACCGGGAACTGGTAAACCAAAAGAATTTCTCGGGTTATCCGCCCGGTAGTTATGCGGAAAGGCCGGAGACTTGTTGCGCTGTTCCGAATCTTTTGTTTGCTGGAGATTGGGTAAAAATGCCGTTTCCTTGCGGTTTGATGGAACGGGCGGTGAGCAGCGGTTTGTTGGCAGCTAATGCTATTTTATACCAGGAGGGTTTGCAAAGGCGATCGCTCTTGACAGTGAATCCCGAAGGCGTGCTGAAAATCTAAGGTTTGCAGCGGGTGGATTTTGCATCGCGTCCCCACGAACAAAACTGGTTCGTAGTGAGGACTTTAGTCCGCATCCATAGAAGGACTAAAGTCCTCACTACTAACCTTAAGAAAAACAGGTTTGTAGTGAGGACTTTAGTCCGCATCTATAGAAGGACTAAAGTCCTCACTACTAACCTTAAGAAAAACTGGTTCGTAGTGAGGACTTTAGTCCGCATCCATAGAAGGACTAAAGTCCTCACTACTAACCTTAAGAAAAACTGGTTCGTAGTGAGGACTTTAGTCCGCATCCATAGAAGGACTAAAGTCCTCACTACGAACCTCAAGAAAAACGGGTTTGTAGTGAGGACTTTAGTCCGCATCTATAGAAGGACTTGCATTCCGAACGAGCGAACCTTATTATTTTATTTCTAGTTAAAGAGGAAGCACTCACTCACCCGATATGGAGTCCTGCCTTAAAATTAGCTGCGGCTGTTGTGGCACTAATTTTAGCTGTTTTCGGAGAATTAGGAGCGATCGCTCTGCTGAGTTTGTTGGTGATATTACTCGCAATTCAGATGAGTTACGGTTTGTGGGTGTGGTTTCGCTGAGCAGAAAACAGAGCGTGGGAACAAAAAAATCAAATCCTTGGCGTCAATTTGGGTGCATCTGCGGTTAAAATGTTGAATGAGTGTAAAGCAAGAATAGATGCTGAAGAGTAACTGGAAAATTTCCAACAAATCTGTAACGTTTGATGATTTTGCAGCAGAATACGATTTTGCAGCAACCTTGCAAAGCCAGAATGATTTCTTTACTAAAAACCTATCTGCCAGCAAAGGTACAGCATTGGATATTGGCTGCGGTTCGGGCATTCTGGCTTTTGAATTAGCCAAGTATTACGATCGTGTGGTAGCGGTCGATTTGTCAGAAAAACTGCTGGGTATCGCCCGTCACAAACGCTCTGCACCTAATATCGAATACATTCAAATGGATGCCAATGAATTAGCCATAAATAGCCAATTTGATTTAATAGTTAGCGCCGCAACTTTTCACCACTTGCCCAACCTCCCATCCGCCCTCTCATCAGTTAAAAAATTGTTAAAACGGCAGGGAAAAGTCGTGCTTTTAGATAATGTATCCGAAGTTGAAACACCTGCTACAATCGGCCACATAATACGTGCAGCGAGAGATTTTATGCCCGACTGTTCCAAATACGGGTTTCGCAATGCTTCAAGATTGTTAAAATTTAGATTGTCGCCAAACTGGTTGCAGCATTTAGCTAGGGACAGGTATTTGTCAGAAGGGAGATTTAAAAGAATTTACGGCCGTTGCTTTCCCGGCTGTTATTTTGTAAGATTGGGTTGTTATATGGGCGTAATCTGGGAAAACTTGTAATGCAAAATAACGCGATCGAATCGGTATCTGCAAGGAAACAAAAAATTCACATCCGCGAGTTGGGCATTAATTTACAGCAATGGTATGCAGTCGCCCGCAGCACAGAGGTACAGAGTCAGCCACTACCTGTGATATTGTGGCATCGGGCGATCGTGCTTTTCCGCGACAGTGCAGGCAAAATCAACGCTTTAGAAGACAGGTGCCCGCACCGACAAGTTAAACTCAGCCACGGCAAAGTTAAAGGCGATTTAATCGAATGTGCCTACCACGGATGGCGGTTAAATGCCAGGGGAGAATGCGCCGAAGTCGATTATTTAGCCGCAAATCAAAAGCTACCTAACTGCAAAATTCGCTCCTATCCAGTCAAAGAACAAAACGGTTTTATCTGGCTGTTTCCCGGCGAGGAAAGCCAAGCCGAAAAGATAGATTTATTAAATTTGCCCGAATGGGAACATCTCAATTATATTGCCACAGTTTCAGTCATCGACTGTCAGGCTCACTACTCATTTTTAATTGAAAACTTAATGGATATGTACCACGGACACTTGCACGACGATTGGCAAGCTTGGGCAAATCCGGTATTAGATACTTTAACAGAAGACGAGCATCAAGTAACTGCTCGCTATCAAGCACAAAGTTATTACAAAATAGATAAAATATGGTCAATTTCCCAGTTATTTTTCAAATCTCTGCGGAAGCTACACCCGGAACCGCTAGATGTGAGTTACGTTTATCCGCACTGGGTTTCAACACTGGGAAGCGACTTTAAGATTTACTGCTTGGTTTGTCCGGTAAGCGAGACAGCAACTCGCGCTTATTTAATTCATTTTACCTCATTAAATGCGTTTTGGCGGCTGCACAAATTGCCTGTTTGGTTTCGCAAGTTTATTAAAGATAGCTGTTTCGGTGCTGCTCAAAAGTTATTGGATGGTTTGGTGCGGCAGGATGTGTTGATGATTGAGGAAGAACAGCAGGCTTTTTTGCATAATTCGGAAAGAAAGAGTTACGAATTAAATCGGGCTTTGGGTAGCGTGCAGAAGTTGATGAGAAGTCAGGCGGAAAATAGACTTGAATTGCATAAATCTTTCATTGATACAGCAACCGCAGATGTCAGGCAGATAAACATAGATTAACGCAGATAATTTTCCGATAATTTGGGAATGAATGCAAGAGGTATTATGAAGAACGTGACAGCGCCAACCAGTGATAGCTGGCTAAATGCACTAATTGAATCGCTACAAAATCCCCTAGAATCTGCGGCTTACCTGAGTGTCGCTGAAGACAGCAGAATCACCCGATTTTCAACTGCTGCGGGCGGAATTTCAAGACGTAATTGATGCCCGTTTGCGGGCGAATAATCTCTCGAAGGAAGCTCAAGTGCATCACGAGAAACTAGATAAAGTTATTTCCGAAAGTGGCGCTTCGGAAATTTACACTTTGATTGCATTATTGGATGCGCTAGGATTTAGGCTAAGGGTTATGTTAAAAGAAGATGAATTGGCGATCGGGGAATGATATCATGTCTGCGTAAATGCCACTCATTGCCAAGCTTATAAGAGCAGATGCAAGCAAGTTTTAGCCTTGCGATTGCTTCATTTCGTTTGGCAATGACATAGCTTAAGTAATTGGCCGGACATGATATCAAACCGATCGCAAATCTGCCCCTATCTGCCCCTATCTGCGGTCAAAAAAATCTAGATCCCGCAGCACAAACCTTACTTTTTCGGCCGCTGCTGCTGGTAAACGCTGACAACCTTATCCGCATAAGTAGCAGTGGCGCCGCTTTTGCAAGCTGCGGATTCTCCTGTCATCCACCAGCAAGCGGCGCGGCGTACAGCGGTTAATTCATTGTTGCTGCTAGCTTTGTATTCGTCGCGCAGCAAATCGCCGACGATACAAGTAACAATTGTTTTGGCTTTTGTGGCGTCGGCTTCAAATTGTTGCGGTGTTAAATCTTGTTTGGTACAGAATTTTGCCCAGCGGGAAATATTCCCTGGTAAAACTTGCCACTGACTGTACATTCCGTCATTTGCGGTTTGCGGTGGCGCGGCTTGTCGCAGCGCTTCTACGAGTGCGGAAACTTGCGCGTCGGTGACTGCTTCGGCTGCTGCTGGAAGTGCTTGCAATCCGAGGCGAATTATCAGGCTGCTGAGTAGTAGATTGGTTTTTGCGATCGATTTAAAGTTCATTCACAATTCCCTGTTTTAATCAAAGTTTCCTGCACAAAGTTTACCTTAAAGGCGATCGAATGCCTCTACCTGAAGTATGATTTATTTTTTCAATGCGAGGGCGATTCCCTACGGAATAGCTACAGCGCGCGCTTATTATAGAAATTGGCCAAGAATTAAGATAAAATTATGGAAGTACAACCACGGGAAATTCGCAACTACCTGACAGCAGATGGGACAAATCCTTTTGAAGATTGGTATAACTCACTCCGGGATACCACAGGCAAAAACAAGATTCGGTTAAGGCTTAAGCGAGTCATGACTGGTAATCTAGGAGATTGTAAGTCCGTCGGAGAAGGAGTTTTTGAACTCAAAATTGACTTTGGCCCTGGATATCGGCTTTACTTTGGACAAGTCGGGCTGACAATTGTACTTCTGCTAATAGGTGGAGATAAGAGAAAGGAAAGAGCGAGATATTGGCAAAGCTATTCAATATTGGAGAGACTATGAAAGACGTGAAAGCACCAACGAGTAGAAGTTACCAAGAATTTCTGATCGAATCTCTGAGAAATGCCGAAGAAGCAGCAGGTTATATCGAGGTGACATTGACAGAAGCCAGCGATGAACCTAAATTGCTTCAAATGGTTCTCAAAGATGTTGTAGATTCTCGGCTAAAGTTCAACAATTTATCAGAGTCAGCTCAACTTCAATGGGAAAAGCTCGATAAGATGCTGACTGAAAGCGGCGGTTCGGAAATTTACAGTTTGGTAGAATTGCTCGAAGCGTTAGGATTTAAACTAGAAATTACTGTCGCAAATGTTGAGTTGGTGGCTGAGTCGGAATCAACGGATTTTGTGGAATTAGAATTATCCCCGGAACCTGCTAATTTGTAATAAGTTGCAGTTCGATCGCAAATATGATTTGCTTGGGGAATGCGGGGCAATTTCCTACGGGATAGCTACACCGCACGTGCTTATTATGGAAATTGGCAAAGAATTAAGATAAAATTATGGAAGTACAACCACGGGAAATTACAAGTTACGGTACCTCAGATGGCAAATTTCCTTTCGACGAGTGGCTTGATTCCGTCCGCGATCGGAATGTCAGATTGAGAATCAAGTCTAGGCTTGACCGAGTTCAACAAGGCAATCTCGGAGATATCAAGTCAGTAGGAGAAGGAGTTTTTGAACTCAGAATTAATTATGGGCCGGGCTACCGCGTCTACTTAGGACAAGTTGGGTTGACAATAGTGGTCATCCTGGTAGCCGGAGATAAAAGCACTCAAGAACAAGACATTCGACAAGCTATATCATACTGGAAAGATTATGAAAGACGTGAAAGCACCGACAAGTCATAGCTACAGCGAGTACCTCATTGAATCTCTCAAAGAACCCGAAGAATCTGCTGGTTACATCGGGGCTATTTTGGAAGAAAAAGATCCTGAGCCCGCACTCCTGAGAAATGCCATCAGAAATGTGATTGAGGCTCAAATCAGGATGAATGTTCTTTCGGAGTCGGCAAAAGAATATCACGAAAAACTTGATCAGATGCTGACTGAAAGCGGCGGTTCGGAAATTTACAGTTTGGTAGAATTGCTGGAAGCGTTAGGATTTAAACTAGAAATTACTGTGGCAGATGTTGAGTTGCTGGCTGAGTCGGAATCAACAGATTTTGTGGAATCAGAATTATCCCGGGCACCAGCCAATTTATAACAACTTTATTAGGTTCGTAGTGAGGACTTCAGTCCTTTCTATTTGCGTTTAGTGAAGAAGGACTAAAGTCCTCACTACGAACCTCATTCTTCCATTACAAAATCTAACAACCTGTGAGCCATTTCTAGCTTGCTGCAAGGTGCAATTTCTAGTTGCTTGCCGATCGCATTAATTAATATTGCTTGATTGGTATTGCTGCCGAAACCTGCACCTATTTGATCGATCGGGTTTGCAGCGATCGCATCCAGCTTCTTAGCCCGCAATTTCTCGATCGCAGGCTTGACAATATCGCCAGTTTGTGCAGCAAAGCCGATGAGCTTTTGGTGCGGCTGTTTCAAGTTGCCCAACTCTGCGACAATATCGGCTACCGGCGCTAACGGTAAAGCATTGGGGAGCGATCGCTTTGGCAATTTCTCATGACTGTAATCAGCCGGTTTGACATCCGCAACCGCCGCCGCCATCACCGTTAAATCTGCATCGTGAAAGCACTCTAGCATCGCCTGCCGCATTTCTTGGGCGCTGGTAACTGCGATCGCCCGCACACCAGACAGTGGCAATTCCCCAGCGATACTGTGTACCAGCGTTACAGTCGCGCCCCGATGCAGTGCAGCTTGCGCCAAAGCTATGCCCATTTTCCCCGTAGAAGGATTGCCGATAAACCGCACCGGATCGAGGTGTTCTCGGGTTCCTCCGGCGCTGATTAACACCCGTTTGCCCGCTAAATCTCGATCGCCCTTAGCATACAACAACGACTCAATATGAGGCAAAATCTCACCAGGTTCTGCCATCCTACCAACACCCGCGCGATCGCACGCCAGCATTCCCGCCCCCGGATTCGCCGCATGATAGCGCCGATAAGTCAACACTTCCCGCCAATTCCGCTGCACCGCCGGCTGTTCCCACATATCCGTATTCATCGCTGGTGCTAGCAAAATTGGGCAAGTAGAAGCTAACACAGTATTAGTAAGCAAATTATCAGCAAAACCTCCCGCCAGCTTAGCCAAAGTATTAGCAGTCAGGGGAGCAATCACAAAAACTTCCGCCCATTCTCCGAGTTGAATGTGCAGCGGTCGGCCGTGATTTGCTTGCCAAAAATCCTTATCTGTAAAAGCAGGATGGCGGGAAAGAGTAGCAAAAGTTAAAGGCGTTACAAACTCTCCGGCGGCATCCGTAAGAATTACTTTAACTTCTGCTCCAGCTTTCGCTAAAGTTGAAACTACTTCGCAAACTTTGTAAGCCGCAATCCCTCCACTAACGCCGATTAAAATTCTCCTGCCATTCACCATAGGATTTTATATTTTATATCAAACAGGACTTGCGTATAATATTATGTGCGATCGAAGGAGCGTAATCAGATTGGTTTGTAGTGAGGACTTTAGTCCTTCTTAGATGCGGACTAAAGTCCTCACTACAAACCTTGTCATCAGATTGGTTTGTAGTGAGGACTTTAGTCCTTCTTAGATGCGGACTAAAGTCCTCACTACAAACCTTTTAATCAGATTGGTTTGTAGTGAGGACTTTAGTCCTTCTTAGATGCGGACTAAAGTCCTCACTACAAACCTTGTCATCAGATTGGTTTGTAGTGAGGACTTTAGTCCTTCTTAGATGCGGACTAAAG
>NZ_JAAFKD010000046.1 GCF_013299165.1 Microcoleus sp. bin38.metabat.b11b12b14.051 | reverse complement strand
CGTTCCGAACCTAGAGTCTTGAAACGCAGACCGAAGCCCTATCCTCGAATGCAGGAACCTCGCTCTACCTTCAAATCTAAACTGGCGCCGTGATTCAGACTTTTTCAGTGCCATTGGACTTTAGTCCGCATCAATCAAAGGACTAAAGTCCTCACTACGAACCTGGAATCAAAAAGGTTCGTAGTGAGGACTTTAGTCCGCATCAATCAAAGGACTAAAGTCCTCACTACGAACCTGGAATCAAAAAGGTTCGTAGTGAGGACTTTAGTCCGCATCAATCAAAGGACTAAAGTCCTCACTACGAACCTGGAATCAAAAAGGTTCGTAGTGAGGACTTTAGTCCGCATCAATCAAAGGACTAAAGTCCTCACTACGAACCTGGAATCAAAAAGGTTCGTAGTGAGGACTTTAGTCCGCATAAATCAAAGGACTAAAGTCCTCACTACGAACCTATGAACCTACGAACCTATATCTATTAATCCACGCCTAACAGCCTTCTCGTTTTCTCAGCTTCTTGCCTTTGAAAGTCCACAAACTTTAACATTCGGTAAAGTACCTCTATTTGCGGCAACTTAATACCTGCTTTTTGGGCTACCCGCATCGGATTGCCAAAAATCGCCTCAACTTCCAGAGGACGCGATTCATCGTAATCGATTTTCATGCTAGTGCGGTAAGGCTTCATTTTCTCAGTGTAATCTAGCATATGCGGGATAAAGTCATCGGGAATAATGCGATCGCAACTTTTGGCCCCCGCTACCACTTCCTCCATGATTTCCTTAACCAAAATCAGAGTATCCCGATTCGCCATCAGTTCGTCGGTTCGGGCATTCAAAATCACAGACAGCCCGTTATAAGGAATATTCCAAACTAGCTTTTTCCACCTAGATAATAGCAAATCCTCGCTCATTTTAATCTGAATGTGAGCGCGTTTAAAATCTCTAGCAATTTGGTGCAATCTATCAGTAATACCGATAGGTTTGTAGTCTTTCGCATATTCGCCCAACGTGATCGTACCGTAATCTAGGTGGCAGATATGACCTGGGCTAACTTTATAAGAACAGAGAAAACACAGCCCACCCACCACTCGTTCTGCACCGACAATTTTAGCTACTTCCGGTTCGGTATTCAGTCCGTTTTGCAATACTAAAACCGTGCCGTCGTCCTTTAATAAAGGAGGCAAAAGTTTTGGCAACAAATGATTTTGCGTAGTCTTGAGCGCTACAATTACTACGTCGCATTTAGGCATTTTGTGCGCTTCGTGGTAGGCGCGCACGTGGGGGAGGCTAAAGTCGCCTTCGGGAGACTCGACAATCAAACCGTGTCTTTTGACGCGCTCGTAATCGCTGCGTAGCAAAAAATTAACTTCTAAACCAGCTTTTTGCAGTCTAGCACCGTAGAATCCGCCTAAAGCTCCTGTACCGACGATGGCATAATTGCGATTTGTCATAAGTAGAAGGAAGAAGGAAGAAGGAAGAAGGAAGAAGGAAGAATGCTTAGAGCCACTCGTTTTTGATTACTCTGTGTTTTACGTTTAATTAAGTGGAACTACTTAATATAAACAAGTCAGAATAAATTTTAAACTAAACAGAAATTTCACTGTCATTCCCTGCTATTATTTAAATATTGAAGTTATCTAAAATCTCAAATCTCAAATTGCTTCATCCACAGCATTAATTCTTCGGATAGCTGTTTTCTGGTTCGCGTCACTGCATCGATGCAGACGTGCTTAGTAAGAGCTCTCGCCGTACTTCTTCCTGCAACTTCTCCAGAAAATACTTGATAGGCAATTTCAAATTCATCGCCAGCAACTTGTTTGGGCGTTAGTTGAATCGTCAGCCGATCGCCCGCAAACAGTGGGCGATAGAAATCTACACTAGCATGAATTATGGGAAAGGCAACCTCGGGATTGCTAAAAAATGCTTTGAGATTGATTCCCGATGCCGCTAGAGATGCCTCGTAGGCTTCGTGACACATCGCCAAAACGTTAGCAAAGTAAACGACTCCAGCGGCATCGGTATCTTGAAAGCGCACAGTGCGGGTGTAAGTAAAAGGCATTTGAGGTAGTCGCGGGCGATCGCCAATTAAAGCTCAATTTTACCAACCATCATATCGGTAAACCATGACTTTTGCAGCAGCGATCGGCAAACTCAGCAAGCGCTAATTTTTGATATTCTCAAACTCGCCCTCCTCACTCCTGGCCCTTCCCCTGCTTTCTTAACCTTTGTTTTTAATCAACATCACGTCTATAATCTTGAGAGCAACTTCTTCAGAAAGATCCAATGCAGAGTAAAGATCGTTCAAAAGTTGTTCTTCTTCTTCTGAAACCTCGCCATCTGCTAAAGCGATATCAGTTGTTACAGCAAAAACTGTTTCTTTAAGTTCGTCTGGAAGTGTTGCCAAAGCCGCATTAAATAGTACCTCAACTCCTTGCCGTTGTAAAATGTTCAGCAGCCGATCGAGCATTTTTCGCATCACATCATCTGGGTAGCTGCGGAAAAGTTGCATCCGAGATAGTGTCATGCTAATCGCTTTACTTTCGCTCTCATTGATGTAACCGTCGGCTGCTACGGCAATTAGGGCGATCGCCGCAAATGCTTCCGCAGGCCCTAACGTTACGTCAGTTTGTTGGCGAGTCTGCGATACTTTGTCAAATAAACCCATGATATTTTCCTCATTATTTAGTAGTGAATTCATGGAGTCCCGAGCAACTCGGGCTTTCAAGGTTTCCGTCGGCATTTCGACGATTATATCAAATCTAGTTAGTTATTTGTTATCAACAAAATTAGGAAAAAATTAAGATTTTTTGTTGAGCGATTGGGCGCTGCAAGGGCGGGTTGATTTCGAGCCTGAATTGCCTGCCATATCTCAGGCAAAACCCGCTCTGGCAGCACCTACGAGCTACTTGTCAAACAAAGCTAAATCTGCTTTCAGGAAATCAACAAACTGCCGTGCAGTGCGCCCGGAGCGCCCGTTGCGGCGAGTTGCCCATTCCTTAGCGCGGTGTTCCAAATCCTCAGGAGCGAGTTTAATGTCAGCTTGTTCTGCCAGATGTCGGACAATTGTTAAATAAGTGTTTTGATCCGCAGGTTCAAAAGTTAAAGTCAAGCCAAAGCGATCGCTAAATGAGAGTTTTTCCTGCACAGTATCCCAAGCGTGAACTTCATCACCGTCGCGGGGGCGAGGCCTGTCATCAAAAAACTCTCGAATTAAATGCCTGCGGTTAGATGTGGCGTAAACTACCACATTTTGAGGGCGGGCAGTGACATTTCCTTCTAAAACAACTTTCAGAGATTTAAAAGCATCATCGTCTTCCTCAAAAGAAAGGTCATCCACAAAAATAATAAACTTTTGAGGAACTCCGCGCAAACGATCTACAATTACAGGCAAGTCTTGCAAGTCAAATTTTGATACTTCTATCAAGCGCAAATTGCGAGAGCCAAATTCATTTAACAGCGACTTCACCAACGAAGACTTACCCGAGCCGCGGCTGCCGTACAGCAAAACGTGCAAAGCCGGATAACCAGCCAGCAAAAACTCCGTATTTTTGACTAAAGCATCGCGCTGCCAGTCGCAGCAAACCAACTCTTTCAAGTTTATGCGATCGGGATGCGAAATGCCCGACAACTGCCCGGAGCGCCACGCAAAAGCGCGATATTCGGCAAACAAGCCTGTACCAAACTTGCGGTAATATTCTGCCAGAGATTCGGCAGCGCTCGACCATTTTTCTAATTTATCGTGCAGCGGTTTCTCGGCTGGTTGTGCTACAGTTTCCGAATCCCAAATCGGAGGAATTGCGTCAAGTTGACCCGCTACCCGCACCCATTTACTCAACTGCTCGCTGCTGCATTCGTAGAGATTTTGCAGCACTTGTAAATCGTGTCTGGCGGCTTCCACCAAAGCGGGCGGCAAGGTTGCAAAATCCGCTTGCTGGGCTTGGCGAGAAAAGGGGTTTTCGTCTGTGAGAATTTGGGAAATCACGAAATCTTTCCAGCTCAAATTTTTAGCAGCCTGAACGTTGAACCAATTGCCGTAAGCTATCTGACACTCCAGACCGCTGACTTCGCTGTGGTGCAGGGCTTGCAGCAAGTCGAGAAAAGCTTGACCTACGGGGCTTTTGAGAACTGATTGATACAGCAGCAGGGATGCTGCTTGGCGTTGGAGGTAACGGATTTGAGCGATCGCAACAGAAGTTAGGGCTGACATAATGCCAATTGTATAACAGTTAGATATTCTGACTGGGTTTAATAAATTTTCTAACAATTCGTGACTCTAATTGCAGGTCTCGCTGTATAAATTGAGATGCACTTGTGAAATTTCGAGGATTAAATAATGAATTTAGGTACAGCAGCGGCGATCGGCTACGGCGCTTTAACATTGGTTGGTGGCATCATGGGTTACATCAAGGCCAAAAGCCAAGCCTCGCTGATTTCCGGCTTGATTAGCGGTTCGCTGCTGATTTTTGCCGGCACCGCACAACTCATGGGACAAACTTGGGGTTTAACATTAGCAGCAGCTATCTCCGCTGTTTTAGTAGTAGTCTTTATGGTACGGCTGGTCAAAACTCGCAAGTTTATGCCCGCTGGGATGCTGATTTTGGCTAGTTTGGCGTCTTTGGGTGCGATCGTTTACGAACTCAACGCTCAATCCATGTTAGGTTTTTGATGTGAGATTTGCGATGAACTCCAAACCCTTGACGGGGATCTTAAATTAAAGTCAAGCGATTTTTCATGTTTCGATTTTAGATTTTAGATGGACTCCACAGCCTGGACTAGAAGTTTTAACTAAAATCTAATTTAGTGTGTGTCCGTGACTTAATTTTGTGCCTTGCACAGCCTTTCTCAGAAACAGTGCGGTACGGTTGTATGTTCCGTAATTGGTAATGCAAGGACTTAAGCACGAGTACCCAGAAACCGGGTTTTTTAACTAAACTCTCACCCACACCCCTTAATGTCGGTGAAAAAACCCGGTTTCTCCAGCTAGGGTATTGCAGCCAATGACCAATGACCAATGACAGTTGACAGTTGACAGTTGACAGTTGACAGTTGGCCCGAGCGGAGTCGAGGGGTTGGCAGTTGACAGAAGAGCCCCGAGCGGAGTCGAGGGGTTGACAGTTGACAGCTTGCGAAAGAGAAGCGTTGACAGGTGACTGATGACTGATGACCAATGACCAATGACCAATGACCAATGACCAATGACCAATGACAAATGACCAATGACTAATGACCAATAACCAATAACCAATGACCACCCTTCGGCTTCGCGAGCGGGCGAGATGACCAATGACCAATGACCAATGACCAATGACTAATGACTAATGACTAATGACTGCATCAATATAATGCTGAACTTCCTTAAGTTGCTGCCGCTGGTATTCCATCCAATCTTTTTCCGCTGCTCGCTGTTCGGATGTCTCTTGCTGGTACCGCGCCTGCTTTTCTAAAAAATTATTGTAGAACATCAGCGCTTTTTCAACAGTTTGAATTGCCAGTTTCACGCGCTCCTCAAAAATTTCTAAAATTAAATTATCCACAATCGCTCCAATCACTTTACAAGACTCTTCAAAATCGATCAAACTGATGCCCATTTTGCTTTTGTGAACCAGAGTTTCTACAGGAACTTTCAGCGTTTCTCTAAAAGTCTTGCCATAAGACTCCGGCAAATATTTCAGAGGTTCCGTAAACTTCGACACAATTTCGCCCCCAATTGATTGCAGTCGTTGTCTAAATCTCGATTGACTGTAGAGGTCGAAACATTCAATACAAAATTCTATTTTTTCTATATCAATAGCTTGTAATTCTTTAAAAATCAAATTCAGTTCATTTTCAACAATCAAAATCACTCGCTCAGCCTGGTAGTCAACCTCATTCCGCAACTCTTTGTGCAGATTATCTTTTTCAAAAAAACCGATAGTATCTCTTTTAAATACTTCTTGGTTTTTATCCCACAAAAACCACTGATTTTTTAACTTTGTAGCCTTGTCGCTCCATGCTTTGCGAATTTTAACAACAGCATCATATTTGCCCTGTTTTGCTAAATTGCGAATTCTCACATCGCAGCCGCTTAGTTCGCCAATTTGCTCCCAGACATCAACAACAGAGGCTTTAGCAATTCTCGGCTTGCTATTCCAGACATCTTCCGCCTGAGATACATCTTTGAAACATACCTGAAGTAACTCCTTGAGTCTGAGGGCCGATTGCTTGATTTCCTCAATGCAAGGTTCCACATCTAGGCTGAGGTGGGTAGCTGATTGTTTAATCTCCACGGATTGATATTCGTCTGCTAGTAGTCGATCGCTAAACTGGGTAATAGCCTGGAATACCTTGAGATACTCATTCATTTCCTTTCATTCCTCCTTTCCCTAAATAGCATACAATACAGAACATCTGCCTTTTTCTATGCAAACATACTCACAACATGGATTATCTGTTCACCCCTGCAACTCAGGATCGACTCAACACTGGCAGCCTGGTACAGCCTGCCACCAAAACAGGAAAATTGCTCCCTGCTGCTAGAGATCCGGTGACAGGGGAGTTTGTGGAGATTGCAAAAATCTTTTATCCATCAACAACTGCAACTCTATCCCATCGGGGAGTTCTGGGATTGCTCGCACAGTTAGCCGGAGGCGGCCCCCTACAGCCGCTGGTGGTTCCTGCCTACGTGACAGCAGCCCCGTTGCAGCTTGCTCAAACTCATCAGGGCTTTCAAAAAATATACAGAATGCTTAACTGTCTGAAAATTAATTTGGCTGTGATGCAAGCGACGGCTGCTGTCATTGGTATTGGCGCTGTATCGAACACAGTTTTGTCAGCAGTAAACCTCGACCAAGTATTAAAAATGAGAGAAGAGGCAAAGCACCAAAAGCTAAAAATTAAAGATGGGTTTATCGATCTCAGACACATCCTCAAAGATCGGGGAGTAGAGGTGATCCAGCAGATTTTCAAGGTGGCTCACAACTCAAATTTTGAAATGTACCGCCAGAAACTGGTTAACGGTTACGATATTTTTTCTAAAGCTATCAAACGCTGCCAGTCAGCCCTGACACTACCCGATATCAAACTTCGGAATTCCGAAATTAATAGCGGGCGGGATATGTTGTTTGAGGCTCTAAAAATTTATGATAATCCGGGTTTGTTGGAGGGGCTGTGTTGTGCTGCACAACTGCGGCAAAGGGAATGTGTTTGGGCGATCGAGCTGGCGATCGGCATCACGTTTCAGTTGCAGCGCGCTTATAATATGGTGAGTTCGCGCCTGCTGGAACTGCAATCAAAAATTCGTCAAGATATTCTGACTGTCGTTAAAGGATGTCAGTCGCAATCAGAGCTAGATTTTTTATTTCCCGAAGTTACTAGAATTCTCGGTCATGACTTAAGTGTCATAGAGTTTTGGCAAAATGAGGTTGATTGGATGCAAACTTTGTCTGCCAAAGACCAGCACCAGTTAGCTAGTTTAGATAAACTCAGCGGCGAGCATTTAAAAACTAGCATTCACACTACATTTGCGGTATTAGCTGCGGAACCTTCACTTTATGAAAGTTTAAAGCAAAAGTCTCACTTCCTATCCTTGCGCGACCAGCTAGCCTTCGCTGTCGGGCCGGAACTACGCCGGGGACATGAATCTTATGTTTGTCAGCAGGCGATCGCCACTGGCTATCCAGCTTTAGCGACCTCCAACTGGGAAGCAATATCTGATTTAACTGTGACTAACCTCTACTACTTTTTTCAAATCCGAGACAACTCTACTGAAGATTTTGCCGTTGAGGAAGAAATTGAAACACCTGATTGGCACTTTCCCAAATCCTTAGAACATGAGCTGAATTACTGTAATTGAATGAAAGGCGATCTTTAGCAGTCCTGGTGCAATTATCTGTTTAAGTGGTTCCTAGGCTCCAGCGAAAGGAACTGAGATATAGAACCCATTTGACATTTTTGAGTTTTTGGGTTGGGTGACGAAAAATATAGAGAGAAACCAGTTTCTGAGATTTACGCTGCGTGGCGAGAAACCGGGTTTCTACGAGTTTTTGGGTTGGGTGACGAGAAATATAGAGAGAAACCCGGTTTCTGAGATTTACGCAAAATAGATATCAAATGGGTTCTATAGAGGAAGAGCCTCCTTTGAAAAAATGGAGGCTCTTCCTCCGGATCTGCGTTACCAGGCAGGAGCGAAAGTAACGAGTAGAATGAAATGATACCTTCTTCCTTCTTGCTTCTTCCTTCTTGCTTTTTCCTTCTTCCTTCTTCCTTCTTAGTTCAGATTACCTGAGCCACAACTTAATTGTGTTGTCTTTAGAACCGCTAGCAATAGTTTTGCCATCAGGACTAAAAGTCACCACATAAACCTCATCGGTATGTCCCGTCAAAGTATTCAGCAATTCTCCAGTATTAAAGTCCCAAACTTTAATAGTTTTATCCTTGCTCCCGCTAGCAATAAAATTCCCGTCCGGGCTGATAGCAACCGAGACAACATCATCAGAATGTCCCTTGATCGAGCGAATTAAATCTCCTGTTTCGAGATTCCAGATTTTAATACTTTCATCGTAGGAACCGCTAACAATTGTCTTGCCGTCCGGGCTGACAGCAACTGACCTCACCGCGTCGCCGTGTCCCTCAAGAGTTTTCAGCAACCTCCCCGTTGCTACATCAACAATTGTAATTTTTTTATCCTTAGAAGCGCTCACCAAACTTTTGCCATCGGGAGTGAAAGCAACAGAATAAACAAAATCTGTATGGTCTGGCAAATTCTGAACCGAATTGCCAGTTGCTGAATCGGAAATCTTGGTGGTTTTGTCGCCGCTGCCGCTAGCAACGAGTTGTCCGTCGGGGCTGAGAGCTACTGACCAAACAGATGCGGTGTGGTCGAGAGTGCGAGTAACTTGCCCAGTTTTTAAATCCCAGAGCATGACTCTCCAAAAACCTGTTCCTGTCGCAATTTTCGTACCGTTGGCGTCGAAAGCAACCGACCAAATTGTGGATGAATCCCCGGGGAATGTGCGGATGGATTTGCCTGTAGCTAAATCCCAAATTTGGAGGGTTTTGTCTTTGGAACCGCTGGCTAACATTAAGCCGTCTGGACTGAAAGCAACAGCGCCGACGGCATCGGAATGTTGGGCGAAGTTTTTGACTTTGGCGTTTTTCCAGCGCCGACCGGCTTGGCATTTTTCCTGTAAGTTTTGAGCGGAGGTATAGCTGCTGGAAGTTTTGGCAATTGTGGGGATTTGGCTGATGCAGCCTTCATAATTGCTGGCTGTATAAAGTGATTCAATTTGATTGAGTTGTTCGGCTTCTTGCTGCACTCGCTGCTGCCATTCTTGCCATTTGAGATATCCGTAAATGCCGCCGATCGCAGCTAAGAGTGCTGCAATTGTTGCTCCGGCGAGATAGGGATTGAATTTGCGAGGTGGTTTGGGTGCAATTGCTGGGGCGCTGGGGCTGTTGTGGGCGATCCTCTCCGTTGGCGTAGCCCCCGTAGGGGCGGGCTGCGCTAACGACAAATCGCCTTTTCCGTTGAGATGTACCTCCGGGGATACCGTCGAAATTGCCTGCACGCCGAGTGCAGTGTCGCTGCTGGCTGGCGGTAGTTGGGGGTTGGGGTTGCGGTGTCCCTCCAAAACTATGGCGATCGCCTTGTACAATTTACCGAATAAAGATTTAGGCACGACTAATTCTTCGATTCTGGTGGCATCTTCGTCAGTCAGCCCTAAAACTTGCTGCAAACGTTTTAACTCTTCGCGAGTTTCGGCAGAAAAGGGATATTCTTGCTGCATGGCTTCTTGCAGCGATTGTTCGTAGCGTTCGCCTTTTTGCCTGTATTTGCGGTAAGGGTTCAATACCTCATCTTCGATCGCCTCTGCTTCTTCTGGCTGCAAGTCCAAACTGACGCGCAATTCTTCTAATATTCTCCGACCGACGACTGTGATATCACCGCGACTGCTGCTGCGCCGATCGACTTCTTCGCGATAGATTGTGAGTTTGGGTATCCGCGCGCGCGATCGATCGCCAATTTTCCGCAAATCGGCTAAAGCCTCCGCCGCCGACTGGTAGCGCTCCCGAAAATCGTAGCGCACCATATTGTCCAAAACATCGGCCAGCGCTTGGGAGCAGGTGGTTAAATGGCGCCAAACAATTTCGCCTTTATTAGAATTTTTCAAATCGCGGAGTTTCGGCAAATCGTAAGCCGGCAAACCCGTCATCGCTTGGATGCCAATCATTCCCAAAGCGTAGATATCGCTGTTAAGCTGCGGGTTGTATTGAAATTGCTCGATCGGCATATATTCCAGCGTACCGATCCGCACAGTTACCGGCGCTTGTCTTTGGGCGATGTGAATTTCTTTCACCGAGCCAAAGTCGATCAAAACTAACTTGTTATCCGCATAGCGGCGGATTAAATTTGCTGGTTTAATATCTCGGTGAATTACTCCCTGCCCGTGGACAAACACTAAAATTTCTAACAGTTCCTTCAGCAAAGGAATAATTTTTTCTTCAGTTACCGGTTTTCCCGGCACAATTTCGGTGGATAGCGAGTGACCGGCAATAAAGGATTCAACTAAGAAAAATTCTTCGTTTTCTTCAAAATAAGCGAATAGCTGAGGGATTTGGTCGTGTTGGCCGAGCTTTTCTAGAACTTCTGCTTCTTTTTGGAAAAGACGGCGCGTAGTATTAATTAATTTCGGTTCGCTGGTACCGGGACGCAGGTGCTTGACAAAGCACTGCGGTTCTCCGGGACGGCGAGTATCTTTTGCGAGATAGGTTTGTCCAAATTCTCCTGTTTCTATGACTTCAATGATTTGATAGCGTCCATCTAAAAGTTGGCTCACCATGATAATAACGCAGCCTTTTTTTGGTTGATTTTCGCAAGAAACAGTTTCACAGCAGGCAGTTTTTAGTTGTAACTAGGTCAGTCGATTTGAGATTTTAAATTTGAGATTTTAGACTTAATTCACAGATGAATCTGGGAGCAAGAACTAGCGTCTAAAGTTTTAGGATCTCCACACTCACATCGCCGGAAAGCAAATACCCGTTTTTGGACTTGTCTGTTGTTTTACGTTTAAGTTGCAGATTTTTGGCGATTATTGATGGCCGCTCCACAAGTTATGTAATTTTATTTCACTGCAACGGCTGGCAAAATACTGAGTTGACTAATATCAAAGATTCTCAATCAAGTGAGGTATTCACCAGCCAATTACCAATTACCCATGACTAATCCCTACCTCCCTCACTTGACAATTGCGGTACTTTATCTTTTCAACATCTGCAAAGCTTGATATCCCAAAAAGAAAAAACCCAAAGCACCGAGTACCGCTATCGTGTCCGCCAACACATCAACTGTCAGAAATTCGCCCATTGCAATATCCTCTCTTGACTGATATCTATCCTCGGCTTTTCGGTCGCTGACTGGGTGAGGGGTAAGACCCCTTACTGCGGTAGAGCCGAAAGATGCTCACAAATTATAGCAAAGGAGGCGGCAGAAATAACTTTTTGGGCGATCGACTAGCTTTTTGTTTTAATATTTTTTAATATTTAGACAGACAAATTGTGTACGGAAATTTTGAGGTCAGTTCGCTTTGATATTGTTAACCCTGCTAATTTTTTCTTTAATCGTAAGTAGAGCTTACACTAAGAATTTGCGCCTCAGCGTCAAAAATGCGCCTCGAACCGACAGCAGCGGGGCGAAGCCCTCACCGGGGCTGGCTCGGAAAATTTCGGTAATCGTACCAGCATACAACGAAGCTGAGAATATTCGGGATTGCGCGATCGCCATTTTGGAGAGTACAGCGCTCTGGGCAGAAAACCTAGAGGTTTTGATTGTAGACGATCGCTCGACAGACGACACCAAGGCGATCGCGATCGCCCTACAACAGCAGCTCGATGACTCCCGTCTGAAGATATTAGCAGGTGAGGCGCGACCTGCCAACCAATATTGGGCGGGCAAAAACTGGGCCTGCGCCCAAGCCGTGCAGGTAGCAACCGGAGATTTCCTATTATTTATCGATGCCGACGTGCGCCTGAAACCCGGGGCGATCGAAACCGCGATCGCCACAGCCGAAACCGAGAAAATAGACTTGCTAACCTGTATGCCAGCCCTCGTTTGCGATTGTTTGGCAGAGTGGTTGGTGCAGCCGTTAATGTTCAATCATCTAGCCGTTTGCTACGACTTTACGGCGGTTAATGATGCTGCAAAAACAGACATTGCCTTTGCAGGCGGGCCGTTTATGCTGTTTAGGCGATCGGCTTACGAAAAAATCGGCGGACATGAAGCAGTTGCTGGCAAAATTGTCGAAGATGTGGAATTAGCTAGACGCATCAAACGTGCGGGTTTAAAGCTCGGACTTTATTCGGGGGGAAATTTGGCGTCCGTGCGGATGTATCGGTCTTGGAACGCATTGTGGGAAGGCTGGACAAAGAATTTGTATCTCGGTGCTAACCGCAGTTGGGGCTTGATGGTTTACATGGCCGCAATTATGTTTTTTCTTTATCCGATGCCGTGGTTGGCGTTAGGTATTTTGCTGGCTAACGGTGAAATTGCCAACATCATTACCAATTACCAGTTACCAATTACCAGTTACCATTTGCCGATAACCTTGTTAACTATTTGTTTGTGTGCGATCGTAATTTCGTACCATTACACTTTGCGCCGTTTGGGTGCCGAAATTTCTGACTGTTCGACGAAATACTGGTGGTTGGGAGGTTTGGGGGGTGCGTTAGTGGCGGCAATTGCGATCGCTTCTGCGATTAAAACTGAAACCGGTTGGGGATGGACTTGGCGCGGCAGAGCTTTGCAAATCAATAGTTAATCCCCGATTTTGTATTCACACAAATTAGTAGTAGGGTGCGTCAGATTTGAGATTTGCAATCAGCATGAAAAGTCTCAGGCTGACGCACCATTAATTCCGGGGGTGCGTCAGCCTGAGATTGTTCGTTTGTTCCGAAAATAATCTCAGGCTGACGCACCCTACGTTTGCTTTGCAAATCAACAGTTAATCCCCGATTTTGTATTCACACAAATTAGTAGTAGGGTGCGTCAGATTTGAGATTTGCAATCAGCATGAAAAGTCTCAGGCTGACGCACCATTAATTCCGGGGGTGCGTCAGCCTGAGATTGTTCGTTTGTTCCGAAAATAATCTCAGGCTGACGCACCCTACGTTTGCTTTGCAAATCAACAGTTAATCCCCGATTTTGTATTCACACAAATTAGTAGTAGGGTGCGTCAGATTTGAGATTTGCAATCAGCATGAAAAGTCTCAGGCTGACGCACCATTAATTCCGGGGGTGCGTCAGCCTGAGATTGTTCGTTTGTTCCGAAAATAATCTCAGGCTGACGCACCCTACGTTTGCTTTGCAAATCAACAGTTAATCCCCGATTTTGTATTCACACAAATTAGTAGTAGGGTGCGTCAGATTTGAGATTTGCAATCAGCATGAAAAGTCTCAGGCTGACGCACCATTAATTCCGGGGGTGCGTCAGCCTGAGATTGTTCGTTTGTTCCGAAAATAATCTCAGGCTGACGCACCCTACGTTTGCTACAAACCTTTTTTGCTAAACCTCATTTTTCTGCATAGACTAAAGCCGGTACGCGTTTGTAAGTAGCACCATTAATTCCGGGGGTGCGTCAGCCTGAGATTGTTGGTTTTTTCCGAAAATAATCATAGCTGACGCACCCTACGTTTACTACGAACCTTGCTTGATTGCTAAACCTTATGCTTCTGCATAGACTAAAGCAGGTACGCGTTTGTAAGCAGGTGTGCCGGATCGCTCTTCAATCTCCGGGTGAAAAATGACATTAACTTCAGGATAAAACATCAAAGCAGCACCTTCACGAACCGCCCCGTAAATCACCTCGACATTTTCCATTTTTCCCACGTTTCCCTGTACCGTCACCCGCTGATGTTGTTGCAAACCCGCGCTTTCTGCATCGGTGCGATTCATCAAGATGCAGTTGCGGTGCGGAATTCCCCGGTATTTGTCATCAATTTGGTAAACCACAGTATTGTGCTGAGAATAGCTGCGCCCCGTCATCAATGCCACAACTAAACCGCGCACCGATTCCGAGCCACCAAAGTCTTGGATTTCCGGTAATTTTAGCACTGGTAAAGGCGCCACAAACATTTTGGCTTTGCCGGAATCAGTGGGAAATTTCGGCTCGTTAAAAATCCGCCCGCTGATGGTGAATTCCTCTTTTGTTTCATCAATTGTTGCCATTTTTTCAAACCCGGGAATGGTTTTGGCAATCAATTGCCGCACGTACTTGGTATCTTGAAGCTGGCGCCAGTCTACCGGATAAGTGCCGTGAATTCTGGCTGCCAATTCTGTGAAGAAATGGACTTCGGGAATCAAATCAGAATCTGTGAGATGAGTTTCTCCTTCATCATTGAAACGCACAAAGTTATTGCCTGATTCTACGGTTGTTTTATAGGGATTTTCAAAGCGATTTAGCACCGGTAGCACAATTGTATTGTGCTTTGCCAATCCGCTAAAATGTCCTAAATTTGGTTTGGTTGCGAGGTAAATAATAGTTTCTATCTTGCCTAAAGCGCGTTTGGCTTCAGTTGAATCCGGGTTCGCGCCGTACAAGTTGCCGCCCAAACAGATTAGGGTATCGACTTTGCCTGCATCTGCTGCTTCAATGAGCGATCGAGTATTGTAACCTTTAACAGCGCTCAGGGGACGCCCCAATAACTGTTCGAGAGTATGTTGGATTTCTTTTTTCAGCTCCACAGTCACGCCCATAGAGCCGAATCCTTGGACGTTGGAATGTCCTCTCACGGGCATTAATCCCGCCCCTTCTTTGCCGACATTTCCCGTCATCAAAGCAGTGTTGGCGATGCTAAAAACATTATCTACGCCATTTTTTTGTTGGGTAATTCCCATCGCCCAACCGAAGACAACCCGCTTGGAACTACCGATGATTTTGGCGGCTGCCTCAATTTCTGCTTGGGAAACTCCGCAAGTTGTAGTAATAGTTTCCCAGTCGGTTTCGCGGGCGTGTTCCACTACTGCTTCCCAGCCTTCAGTGTGGGCTTGCAAGTATGTTTCGTCTAGCAATCCTTGTTCGATTACCGACTTTTGAATGCCGACCAATAGCGCAGTATCGCTGCCGGGAATTGGTTGCAAGTACAGCGAGGAAATATCGGAACCTGGGATGAGCGACTTGACGGGAAATGCCGGGGAACCAAATTTTACTAACCCGATTTCCATCACCGGATTGATGACAATTATTTTACCGCCTTTGTCGCGAATTTTAATCAACTCGTTCATCAAGCGGGGATGGTTGTAGGCAGAATTGCTACCCGCGAGCACGACGCAATCTGCTTGCTTCAAGTTTTCTAGACTCACTACCGAGGTGCGGGTGCCGAACATTTCGTTTAGCCCGGTTGTCGAGGGAGCGTGGCAGAGATCCGAACAATCTGCTAAGTTGTTAGAACCGATCGCCCTCATCAACAATTGCAGCAAAAAAGCCGCCTCGTTAGAAGAGCGACCAGAACTGTAAGATGCCACTCGTTCGGGGGTTTTGCGAAACGCAGCCTCGGCAATTTCATAGACTTCTTGCCAAGAAATGCGATCGTAATGAGACGAACCAGCCCGCAAAATCATCGGATAACTCAACCTTCCCAGCCTGTCTGCTTCCCTAGAAGTTAATCGCTGGAGTTCTGCAATACTGTGCTGTTCAAAATAGTGAGCCTTGACAGCAGGTTTAATTTCAGCCGAGATTGCTTCAACACTTTTCATGCAGCGCTGAAGTTTTTCGCCCTCTTCATTAGTAAAACCTCCTTTCTGGCCGCCAGTGCCCCAAGAACAGGACAAACAAGCACTTTTGTGCAACAAAGTCTTCCAAAGTTTCGGGCCTTCCGGCGACAAAGTATGCTCTGCCCAATATTCAATTATGGGCAAACCGCCGCCGATGTCTGGCGTTTCCTCATTCTTCTCGCTAAATGGCGGAACGGGTTGGATATTTTGGGAGTTGGTGTCCATACGGTTTACCTTTTGTTTTAATTGCGAGTTGATGTACAGTTAAGTTTATTACTATAATTTACCGCAAACTTACAGCACAAAAAATTAGTCAATAGATAGATGTTTTAATCGCAATTAAACTCTTAGTTCGTAGTGAGGACTTCAGTCCTTCTTACTCCAGGTTCGTAGTGAGGACTTCAGTCCTTCTTACTCCAGGTTCGTAGTGAGGACTTCAGTCCTTCTTACTCCAGGTTCGTAGTGAGGACTTCAGTCCTTCTTACTCCAGGTTAGTAGTGAGGACTTCAGTCCTTCTTACTCCAGGTTAGTAGTGAGGACTTCAGTCCTTCTTACTCCAGGTTCGTAGTGAGGACTTCAGTCCTTCTTACTCCAGGTTCGTAGTGAGGACTTCAGTCCTTATTCATTCCAAAAGAAAGGACTAAAGTCCTCACTACAAACCTGGTTTATTTCCTCTTATTTTACAAACCTGGTTTACTTCTGATTAGGAATGAAAATTTAATAACTTGCACAAGGGCGGTGGGGTGGGCGCCAGATCCCGCCCCTCTCACAAGGGCGGGCGGGACACCCCACAATAACAATTAAAATTGTAAGTTATTTAATTTGCGATCCTTATTTAACGACTGCTTCCCAAACCCAAGACAAAGCAGCCGATCGCCCTCAGCAACATTTGGGTCATTCTGCAAATAATCCCCCAACCACTCGCAACTCCGAGCAATCATATTATTCAGTTCCAAATTCTGCAAAGGCCACAGAATGACAGTCCGATCCCTGCTAGCAAAAGCCAGAGTTTTGCTGTCCGAACTAAAACTAACGCTCAACACCCGATCGCTCGATTCCAAAGTTTTAGAAAGCAGCGCCTGCTTGCCGTCAAAATTCCACAGCTTAACAGTATTTCCTGCACTCGCCGCCGCAATCAACTTGCCGTCAGGACTGAAACTCACGCTTTCGACAGTATCGCTGTGGTCGAGTTTTTCAGTTAAATTTGCCGCCTTACCGTCAACAGCCCACAAATAAACTTTTTTATCAGCACAAGCAGCAGCAACAGTCTTGCCATCTGGACTGAAACTCACATCTCTTACCCTATCCCCGTGGTCGAGAGTTTTCACAACCTTGGCTGAAGTACCATTAAATTGCCACAGGTAAACTCTCTTTTCTCCTGTCATTTCCACAGCCGTTTTCTTGGCGCTCGCCTTGTCGTCAGCAGCGGTAGCAGTAGCAATTGTTTTGCCGTCGGGGCTGAAACTAACGCTAATTACAGGATTGCTGTGATCGAGTTTGGCAAGCAAAGTTGCTTTCGCACCGTTCCAGCGCCAGAGGTACAATTTGCGATCGGCACTAGCGGCAGCAATTATCTTGCCATCTGGACTAAAACTCACACTTCTAACAATACCGCTGTGCTTCAGAGTATCTAACAGTTTTCCGTTAAAATTCCATAGTTTCACAGTTTTGTCATCGCTGGCAGAAGCAACAGTTTTATTGTCAGGCGAAAATCCAGCCCAGGTAACAGAATCATTGTGACCTTCTAAGATTTTGATTAAACTGCCGTCAGGGCGCCACAGCCTCACCGTGTTGTCGCGGCTAGCAGAAGCAATAATTTTACCGTCTGCACTATAACTGACTTTATAAACCCAGCCTTCATGTCCCGATAAAATTTTGTTCAACGGAGTGTTATTGGGCTGCCAAATTTTCACCGTTTTGTCCTTACTTGCGGAAGAAATCGTGCCATCGCCGTTGAAAGTTACTGCCCTCACATCATCTTGATGTCCTCGAAAAGTGTTGAGCAAAGTACCGCTGCGACTCCAAATTTTTACCGTATCGTCGGCGCTGCCGGTGACAATCTTTTCGCCGTCGCGACTGAAACTCGCGCTCACAACTGCATCATTGTGTCCTTTAAGAGTTGTGATTTCCTCACCGTTAATGTTCCAAATTTTGGCTGTGGTGTCGGCGCTTGCCGAGACGAGTTGTTGGCTGTTGGGACTAAACTTGACGCTGTAAACAATATTGGAATGTTTGGTTAATGTTTGGGGCTTGATTTGAAATTTCTGGGTTTTACCTTGTCGGTTCCAAAGTTTGACAGTTTTGTCAACGCTAGCAGAAGCAATTGTTTTGCCGTCGGGGCTGAAACTGACGCCGAGCACCCAATCTTTGTGTCCGGTTAAGGTTTGCAGCAATGTTTTTGTCTCTAGGTTCCAGATTTTGATCGTGTTGTCGTGACTCGCGGAAGCTAGGGTTTTGCCGTCGGGACTGAAACTGACGCTGGTAACAATTTTCCTGTGGCCTGTTAAACTGGCGATCGCACTTTGGTCGTTATCCACTTGCCAAATTTTAATTGTGCGATCGGCGCCACCAGTCGCGATCGTTTTCCCATCCGGGCTAAAACTAACACTCGTCACGCTATCGCCGTGCTTGAAAGTCTTTAATAACTTACCTTCCTTGCTCCACAATTTAACAGTTTTGTCCGTACTTGCCGAAGCAACAGAATTACCGTCGGGACTGACAGTCACATCCAAAACAAACTTGCTGTGCTGCTCAAAACGGTTGCTTTCTTGCACCCCAGAAACTGCTTGTCTGAGTCTCTCAGCAATTTTATTTCTAGTATCCACAGGTAGCGCTGTACTCTTGATAGAATCGCGACCGATTTTAATACTATTTTCTAACACTCCCAATTGATTTTTTTCATTAGAAAGCACCAAAGCTTCCGAGGCAGAATTTAGAGCATCAGTCCGACTTGTTTCTGCTTCTTGGCGCGCGCTTTCTGCTAATTTTGCTTGCTCGAATCCCATCCAAGAAACACCTCCGAGTACCAACACTCCTAGAATCGCCGCCCGCAATTGCCATCTCCGACTTTGAAAAAGTTGAGCTTCTGCTTCGTGCTGTTTGTCTCTGGCTTCCGACAACAAAGCATCTTGCTCTCTGTCTTTGCGAATTTGTTCAATTTCATCTCGGTTAATTTGGTTTTGCTTTCGCAATTCCTCGAATTCTGCTTTTTTATCCAATTCCTGCTGCTGGCGGATGAAGCTAACTAGATAGTCATGAACGAGCTGGTAAAGCTCTGTCGGTAGTTCCGTCCACCGAAAAACTAAACCGGATTTGACCAACAATTCTAAGACTAAATCTAATTTATCAGATTCTGCGAATATCGCTAAATCTGAAGCTAATTCAGCCCGAGTTTTTAGGGGACGTATCTCATCTTCATCCGTCAGAAAGTACAAAACCCGGCGCGCTGCTACTTCATTTTCTGGCCCGCAATCTTTGATGACTTCTTCGACAAATCTTTCGACTAATTTCTGTTGCGGATTGTTGCCGAGTTCCTGATATTGAGTTAAAGTTCTAATATCCTCTTGTTGGAGTTGAGCGCCCACAAGTTGCAGTTCGATGGGGCGAACTTCTCCCCATTCTCCAGCTAAATCTTTGACTAATTCTTCGATTAGCTCTGGTTCTAAGTAAAACTGCGATCGTTCAGTTAACGTGCGAATTACCGATCGCGCATCGCCCTGGGAAAAATTTCCCAAATAAAACAGAATATCTTTGCTGAGAATGTCAGCCAAAATATCATTATTGATAAATTCCGTCTGGTGTTTTTGTCGGGAAAATTCCAGCAAATAGTACAGGTAATCTTCCCGCAAAGACAGCACTACTTTTAAATACTTGATTGTCAAGCATTTCCGCAAAAAATCAAAAAATATCTGTCTTTCCGCAGGCTCTTTCCACACGAAAAAGAATTCTTCAAACTGGTCAAATATCAGAACAGTCACTAGATGTTCTGAATTTATTTGCAGCTCTTTAATGATTTTATCGTATTCGATCGCCTGTTTTTCGAGAATTACTTCAACAGGCTCCGATTGCTCAACGTTAGGGGAGCTATTCGCAGCGAGACTGCCGTTTAATCCATTACCAAGATTGCCGTTGACTGCGCCGGATACGGTCAAATCTACGGCAGCATTGGACGGTAAAGCATCGGAACTTTCGCGATTGAATATTTCAGCTTTCCCCCCAGATAACTGTCTGGTCAATTCCCGCGGCCAGTTGTTGTAAACTTGCAGCACTACAGGCAAAACCGTTCGCATTTCTATCTTTTTTTGCTGGAGCGCCGGTACTAATCCTCCGGTGACAATCGAACTTTTTCCAACTCCAGACTGACCGTAAATTACTGTCAGTTTGTCGGGGGTATTGTTCATCCTGTATATCAAGCGGTTGAGGTCTGCTTCTCTACCAGAAGCAGTAATTTCGTCAGCGATAGTAGGAGCGGCGACAACTGTTTCGGCGGCGGGATTAATCGCTTCTCTGTGCGGCTGCAACTTTCCGGCTCCAATAAAAGCTCGGAAGCGATACGTATGTTCTACCGATCGATAATCTTGCTTAATTTGAAAGGCTTTGAGATATTCTCCCCGCTGAAAATAGAGTCCTCGCAGCATTTCTAAAACTCTCAAATACAGTTGCGGGTTGTAGCAAGGCTCAGTTTCCGAGCGAGCGAGCTCTAAATTTGCGATCGCCTCCTCGACCTCGCCCAACTGGCTCTGAGCCTCTGCTAAAATTAACAGGTACAAGCCTAGATGCTGCGACTTTACAGGCGCTCCGTGTCCCATCGCTTCTAAATTTGAGTTGAGAGCGTCTAGAGCCACTAAAGCCCATTCTTTCGCCCCTTGCCAATTCTTTTGCTCTAAGGCTACTTTAGCCAAAAAGCCGTAATCTTGAGCCAAATTAACTGTTGAGTTTTCCATATTTTCATGTAACCTCCGAGCTTTAATCGCTAAATTCCAGAGTGCATCCCAATCTTGTAAATGCTGCAATACTTCGCCGAGTTGATTGATGAATATACCGACGGCATTCGGCTGTCTGGCCCGTTCCAAAACATCGATACATTCCTGAAAATAATTTTTAGCTTCAGTCCAATAAGGACGGTTGCCGCTGCGGTGCTGTTCTGCTTGGAAGCGGTAGCAAAGGCCGATGTGGAATAGGAGAATTCCCTCTAATACTGGTGCAGGGTGAACGGTAAATAACAAATCGCTAAATGCGGTTTTCGGCCCGATAAATGCTACTTGATATTTCCAAAAGTTGAGACTGTTTTGATATAACTCAATAGCCTTTTCGATGCGGTGACAAGCATACTCGTTTCGGGCCTGAATAAATTGCAAGCTTGCGTCTATCGCGGGTTCTAACCTGATGTTACAAGTTTCCAAATCTTGCCTTGCAGACTCTAATTCAGTTAAAGAATTGGCTCCCAGAATGGCCCAATTACTCAAACGCCAATTGCCGCTTTCTAAAATTTGAGTAAAAATGCGATCGCCACTTTTGCCCAAAAAGTCCACCAACTCGTCTGGGCCCAGCACAAATTCCACACTTGTCGTCCAAGTCTCAATATCTGTGACTAACCGAATTAGTTTTTTTAAGATTGTGTCTGTCACCCACAGCACCACGGGGAAGGGAAAATTATTCCGAAATTCTTCCCTGACGTAGTTGGTAGAAGTCAAAACGCGATCGATTGCACTTACCGATTCTAATCCAAACACCATCAAAGCTTGGGGCTGGCTGTCACCAAGTTCGGTTTCTATCGTCGTGTACAGAGTTTTAACAGATGTGGGGAGGACAATTTCTCGAATCTCAATCCCCGACTCCTGGCGCAATTGACGTACAGTTTCCTCTCGCATCGCACTGTAATTGCACCGCACCAAAATCAGGGAGAATTCCCCCTGAGACATCGAGAGACTCCGGGAGAGAGTTTGCAGCGAACTTTTGTTTTGTTCGGCGGCGGTGTCTTGTTGGCAGCGCGAATTAATCATAATATTTTCAAATTGCGGTAGGATAGATGCTGTAGAAAGAAGTCATTAGTCATCTCGCCCTGAGCGAAGTCGAAGGGTAGTCATTAGTCATTAGTCATTAGTCATTAGGAAGAAGTCCTGCCGTCATTAGTCATTAGTCATCTCGCCCTGAGCGAAGTCGAAGGGTAGTCATTAGTCATCTCGCCCTGAGCGAAGTCGAAGGGTAGTCATTAGTCATCTCGCCCTGAGCGAAGTCGAAGGGTAGTCATTAGTCATCTCGCCCTGAGCGAAGTCGAAGGGTAGTCATTAGTCATCTCGCCCTGAGCGAAGTCGAAGGGTAGTCATTAGTCATCTCGCCCTGAGCGAAGTCGAAGGGTAGTCATTAGTCATCTCGCCCTGAGCGAAGTCGAAGGGTAGTCATTAGTCATCAGGAAGAAGTTCTGCCGTCAAGTGCTGTCCCGACTCGCAGCAGTCATGCCGTCCTGCCGTCATCAGGAATAAGGAATAAAGAAGTTAATTTTTATGTAGGGTGTGGACTTCGCACCTTACAACTTGTAGGAGGTTCTTAAGCATTAATATCACTTCAATACAAGCGAGTTTACTGCTGCAAAACCCATCCTATTAATGCAATTATGGACGCATACTAAGTAACGAAAGTTTTATAACTTAAACACCTCCGATTCACATTCTTCTCTCTCCGAGAAGTGTCGAGGGGAAAGGAGGCAGAGCCTCCGGAGCTGCGTTATCAGGCAGAGCCTGCTAACGAGCAAAAACTAAGTTTTTTGTATATTTTTCGTTACTCAACCCAAAATTTATAGAAACCGGGTTTCGACTCCTGCGTCAGCCCTGAAACTGTCCGATTGTTTTAGGCGATCGCCCTTAAAGCATACCCGAGAAAATACATACTCTGTTATCATAATCTCAGTCAAACCCATCGGATTTTACTGATTTTTTTTACCCTCGGTCGCTCAAATTATACCGAGCAAAAAAGTCGCTGCCAAAAATCTGACAAATCCGATGAAGTTACTCACAAATCGCTGAAATATTGCATTCCCTACTTTGCTGGCCTCTCGCCGCACTGAGATAAACTACGGGCGGCGGTTCCTCAATTACAACTTGCAGATTTTGGGTCATAAATTTATCAATCTCCACATCTAAATTAGTAGCTGAAAAATCTGGTGTGTCCGCATCCTCGCTTTCTTCAATGGCGATTGTGGTAGTTGGAGCCGCCACATCCAAATCCAGCCGATCGCCCAAATCTGACACTTTCTGATTGGGCTCTGTTTTTTGAGCGGTATCAGCGGCCAAAGCTTGACTTGTATTTGCGATTAGTACGATCGGCAATAATACCATTGCATTTATCGTTTGTCGCGCCGTGATTTTCCCCATGCTATCCTCCTGGTATCAACTAGATTTTAGTGCTGCTATAAATTCAAACATCCGCCGCTGCTGGGCTGCGGTGCTATTAATTAATAGTG
Source organism: Microcoleus sp. bin38.metabat.b11b12b14.051 (assembly GCF_013299165.1). NCBI lineage: Bacteria > Bacillati > Cyanobacteriota > Cyanophyceae > Oscillatoriales > Microcoleaceae > Microcoleus > Microcoleus sp. bin38.metabat.b11b12b14.051. Next base: position 14,219 of record NZ_JAAFKD010000046.1, on the reverse strand, counting down.
CCTTATTTTCCGACATATAACCCAATCTGTGACACTTCGCGACAAGTTTGCTTGACAGAGGGTATCAGGCCAACTCTTCCCGTTTCTCTTTACTACGTGAAAACTCTTAAGGAATCAGGTTTTCCTTTAAGTAATTTCCTCCAGAAGTCCCAGTGTCTATCTCAGACTCACAGCGACGAAAAGTTGCGCGCCCCGTGTCCCCGTGTTTCCAGCAAGCTGATGTGACCTACTATACCCATCCGATATCTATCAATACTTAGGGCTTGCTGAATAACTCCAAAACCTGTTTCTGATGAGAATTCTCAGGTTCAATAAGTGGAGAGAATGCTCTCTTTGGAGTCAATCACCCAAAAATCTATGCACTTCACTCTTGCCTATTCCCTATGCCCTGTTTGGCCAATGCCCTATGCCCTAGCCCAAGCAGATCGCTTATTCAGCAAGCCCTACTTATATATCTGAATATTTCTAATTCTTGGCAGAATTCTCGCTACCAGGAAGAACCTGGTAACGCTGGTGGGCGAAGAGTCAAAAGCGCCTAAACGCTTGCTACTTAGTCAAGCCGTGTTCGAGGGCGTAGCGCACCAACTCAGTACGGCTGTTAGTACCAGTCTTGCTAAACAAACGGCTGACGTACTTTTCCACATTCCGCACGCTAGTTTCCAAGCGGCGAGCAATTTCCTTATTCATCAAACCTTGAGCAACCAAATCCAAAACACTTTGCTCTCGGGGAGTCAAATCAATTTTAACCGGCGAAGCACTTTGGACGATCGAACTACGGCCGCTCAGCAAAGACTCAATTCTCGCCATTTGGCTAGCCAAAGCAGCAATATCAGGACTTTCAGCATTGCCGCCCGTCTCCTTCGCCGCCGCGCGGCGGGCGAGCAAATTGGTGACAATTGCTACCAACTCGTCGGGATCGAAGGGTTTAGAAAGATAAGCATCGCAGCCTGCTTGATAGCCTTGAATGCGATCGCCCGTCATCCCCTTAGCCGTCAAAAACACCACCGGCAAAGCCTTATAGCGAGGATCTTCCCGCACTTGCTTGAGAAACTGATAGCCGTCCACCTGCGGCATCATAATATCTGAAATCACCAAATCTGGATTCATCTGCTGCAATAGTTCCCAGCCATCCCGAGCATTACTGGCAACCTCAACCGAAAAATTGCTATCTTCCAAATAAGCTTGTACTGCTTCCCGCAAGCCCGGTTCATCATCTACCAATAATAATCGTGCTGACATATCCTTTACCCTTACGCTTTACCACTATTATCTTTTAATTTAGCCAAATTCAACTATTTTTTCACTCCATCTATAGACAAGATTACAAAAATAGTTAGGACTGACTATAATACCATGTCCGGTCGATTACAGTCGCCAAAACGGTTCGTAGTGCGGACTTCAGTCCGCAATATGGAACGGACTGAAGTCCGCACTACGAACCAATGTTATTACGGTTAATCGATCGAACGCGATATCAGAGTCCATCCCACAAAAATCATTTTTTCTTGTGGGATGGGCACGCGAACCCGCCCCTAAATTTGATGAAAAGGACTTTTACAATTCAGGTCTATTCTTGAACAATTCCGACTTAAACTTTTGAACGATCGGTCAAAATTTCATAACCGGTTTCCGTCACCAATACAGTATGCTCGAACTGAGCAGACATAGCATTGTCAACCGTTACAGCAGTCCACTTGTCAGCCAGCGTCCGAGTGTACTTAGAACCCGCATTCAAAATCGGTTCGATCGCCAATGTCATACCCGATCGCAATTTCACGTTAGGCATTTCCCGGGTGCGGAAGTTGAAAACCGACGGTTCCTCGTGCAAATTGCGCCCGACACCGTGGCCTGTGAACTCCTCAACGATGCTAAAACCGTTGCTTTTGACATGATCTTCGATCGCACCAGCGAGATCCAGCAAATAAGCTCCCGCCTTCACTTGTTCGATACCTTTATAGAGAGCTTCTTCTGCAACTCTAATTAATTTTGCCGATTCCGGTGTCACTTCCACAACTGCGATCGTGATACAAGAATCGCCGTGAAAACCTTGATAATATGCTCCCGTATCTACTTTGAGAACATCTCCGGCGCGAATCACTTTTTTGGGGCTGGGGATGCCGTGAACCACTTCGTTATTAATGCTAGAGCAAATCGAGCCGGTGAAACCGTGATAACCTTTGAAACTCGGAGTTGCGCCCATTTCGCGGATGCGTCTTTCGGCATAAACATCTAAATCAGCAGTAGTCATTCCCGGTTTCACCAGTTGGGAAATCTCTTTGAGTACCGTTGCGACAATTTTCGCGGCCTGCCGCATAATTTCGATTTCGCGTTCCGACTTAATTTCAATGCCTCGACGCTGTTTTGTAACTTGGGGTTGTTTAGTTGGCCCAGAAAGCAGACTGCTAAAAATATTCATGTATTGATTGTCAGGTAATTTTGTAATTTGACAGCAGATATAGCAGTGAACAGTTGACAGTGGACAGTTGACAGTTGCATGGCAAGGAAATCAAACCGTTTATGCTATGGGTTAGGAGGCTGTATTCATGAGATCACTTATGTCCTCACCGCTGTGGCGATTGCTATCAAAGCAAAAAACCGCAAATAGCCGACTTTTTGAGCCAAAACCAGAGTCTTGTCCGAACTGTCGATCGCTTGTGCTTTAGTTAGCTTAATATTTTTATCAGAAATCCGCACGGGAGAGGGGAGTCGGAGAGGGCGAGAGGGGGATATGGTGTCAACAAACACGTTACACCCACAGAAGACCGGGCGGTTGAAACCGCGTCTATAAAAACACTCACGCGACGGGAGCGGGTTGAAGTAGACGCGGTTACACCCACAGAAGACCGGGCGGTTAGAAACCGCGTCTTGTCAAACAAAACCCGCCTCCGCGGGTTGAAGAAGGGGCGGTGAAAATAACGTTTTACGTTATTTTATTTAGCCTACCGGGCGGTTAGAAACCGCGTCTTGTCAAACAAAACCCGCCTCCGCGGGTTGAAGAAGGGGCGGTGAAAATAACGTTTTACGTTATTTTATTCAGTCGGCGTCCGGCGGACTTCGTTTCTGTAGACGCGGTTGAAACCGCCGTCTTCCTCTGACAAGACGCGGTTGAAACCGCCGTCTTCCTCTGACAAGGCGCGGTTGAAACCGCCGTCTGCATCTTCCTGCATCTTCCTCTTTACTTCCAATTTTGCCAAGAACTATTGAAGATAGAAGTACCCGGAAAGGCGATCGGATTTTTATTTTGCTGCAATCGCAACTGTAGCGCCTCTAAATTCGGCTCGCGGGACGGCAATTCGTCCACCAATTCATAGGGTAAAATCCCCTTTTCTAGGGAAAAAGCAGCCGTAACACCCGCCGCCGCACCCGCAGACCATTCAAAAGAATGCACTCGATAAGCAGCCGCCGCCGTGTGGCTCACAGCAATACTTTTACCCGCCACTAACATATTGTCAATCTTTTGAGGAATCATTGCTCGCAGCGGAATTTGGAACGGATAAGCTTGGCCTTGACCTTTGCGAGTACCTTCGCGTTCGGTGTTTCCCGGGGCTTCCGGCGGGCTGTTGGTCATGCAGGGGTGAAAGTCGATCGCGTAATGACCGATACCCACACTATCAGGATAAATCGTGGCGCGCGATCGGGATTTTGTCTCTTCAACAGATTGAGTTCCCACAGCCAAAGCCGGCGCGTTCAAACCTCCCACAGCCAACCACAAATTCCGATACTCTTGTTCCGACAAATTCTTCCGGTAAAAATCCGTCTTAAAATCATTGCGAGACATATCAACTTCCCACACCGTAAAACCTTGAGGCTGAGTCAAAGTCGGACGCCCAATAATCCGCCGCCCCTCCCGCATATAAGGATATTTAGAAAGTCCGTGCACCGTCCCCATCGGCGAATCCAACCCGCTCAAAAAGCGATTGTTAGGATAAGGCTTTTTCACGCCATTACCTAATTGCGAGTCAGTAGTTCCTGCTACCAACCAGTAGAAAAATCCTTTAGCATTTTCTTCGCCACGACGTAAAGTTTCCGTTCGCAAACCGCCCATCCAACCGCCCGGTTGCAGTTGACCGTTAGCCTCCAATTGCGCGCGAGAATAAATCAAATTATCCTGAGCCGAACCCGGACGGTAGTCATTCCCCCACGTCCAGTTTTGCATGGAAATATCCCCAGGATAAATCGGGAATTGTTTCGGATCGGCAGGGCGCGGCTCGTCGGGTCTCATGCTCCTAATTTGGCGGTAGCTGAAAACTAGCGGAAAGCTCGCTAATCTTTGCAATTCGTAACTGTAGTAAGGAGCGTATTGTTGATAAAAAGATGGCAATTGATGCTGTTGCGGTTCCTTGGTTGCTTCCATCGCAAAGGTGTAGGTAAAACCTTGAGTGCAGTAAGCATCGCCGGTGGGGCTGGCTGAGGAAGGTTCGAGAGGGGAACGCGGGTCAATTCCGAGGCGATAGGGAACATCGGCAAGTCCGATCAATTCGCCTGTTTCCGTCGCATCTACCACGAACCAATCAGCACCTCTAGGTTGCGAATTTGACTGCTTGGGCGGTTTGGAAGTAAACCGAATAAGAGTTTTGTTAAATCGCGCCGAATTTTCGTAGCGATAGGCATCTTCGATAGTTTGAGACAGAGTTTCGGTGTTGATGGGCGGGGTGTTGGCGGCGGGTTTGTGTTGAATGGCGATCGCACTTTTAATTTGTTGGCCCCCTACCGCATTTCCCGCCGCGGCCGGAGTAACTGCTAATTCTTTAATCACCGTATTCGGAAACCATTTGAGCTTACCATTGCCTCTTTCGGCCGCATCCTGCAAGATGTCAGATAGAATTTTGTGGCCGTTGTAGGGCATGAAACACGAATAGCTAACCCAACAGCCGCCGGGATTTAGCCTTCCGTAATGTTCCTTAATCCGCTGCCGCAACTCTAAGTAGCCGCGCGGGTAAAATAAGAGCGATCGCTGAGTCTCTCTTTCGTCTAGTGCGGAGGTTCCTTGAGAGGAAATTTGACCGCCCAGCCAGTCAGTAATTTCTGTGATGCAAACCGTGCGCCCTGCGAGCAAACCTTCGTAGGCGGTAGCAGCACCCGCAAGCCCGCCGCCTGCTACGAGAATGTCGCAAGTTTCCTCTTTGTCGGGATTGCGAGGAGGTGCGGCAAAGGCTGGGGTAATAGCCGAGATCGAGGTAATGAGGCTGAGGGTGAAGGTGACGAGCGATCGACCTTTGAGCAAAAATAGATACCGTCGCAGTTGCATGGGAGATTGTGGAATTAATTTAGACATCAGCGAAAAACACTCATCGCATCGAAATGTTTATTTTGCAGTATACTGGTATTTCGCGGTGCTGTCAGGGCAAAGTTGTTTTATATAAAAGGCATTAATACCATCAATAATTATAGAAAAGCAGGATAAAACTTATGCTCAGAATCGGCATTTTTTTCAGGTCGTTGATTCCTTTTGAGAGTTTAACAATTACCACAAGTTTAACATTTTCAGAAGTTGTGAACAGGTTGGACGAAGTTGTGACTCCTCCGAAATTTTTTAGAATAAACATACCTTTCGGTGCGCCACCTGCAAAACCTTATGAAGGAACTATTTCTGACAATACCTTTAAAATCAGTCGCATCATCACCGGTCGCAATTCATTTTTGCCAATGATCGAAGGAGAAATTTATTCTAAACCCTTTGGTTGTTCCATCAAAGTCAGGATGAGTTTACATAAAATAGTGCTAGCATTTATGATTCTTTGGCTGTGGACAACGGGCAGTATAGGAATGTTTTCTTTATTTGCTTGGTTCGTCGAACCTTCGGTGGGAGCAATATTTGTCCCAATCCTAGGAATGTTTTTTTTCGGCTGGTTTTTGTGCCTGATTCCATTTAAAATAGAAGCAAAATCAGCTATAAAGTTTCTTTCAATTCTCTTAACATAAAAATCAGATGCAGACGGCGGTTGAAACCGCGTCTATAAAAACAAAACCTGCCTCCGCAGGTTGAAGAGTATAAAATAAAAAAAATCAGCGTTAATCCGCGTTCATCTGCGGTTAAAAAATCAAATTTATGCGTCAAAACGAACTAAAACAAAAAATCAAACAAGGCGAAACAGTCCTCGGCTTATTTATGAACTGCGCCTATCCCGCATTCATCGAAATCTGCGGTCACGCTGGATTTGATTTTGCCGTCATCGACATGGAACACGGCCCCCTGCACCCGCTTGCTGCTGAAGATTTGTGCCGCGCGGCCGATTGCAGCGGCATTGCACCGATTGTCCGCGTCCGCAAAAACGACGGGCCGCAAATTCAACGAGCTCTCGACATCGGCAGCGCAGGCGTTCAAGTACCTCAAATTGAAAGCAAAATCGATGCCGAAATCGCTGTCAAAAGCGCTAAATACAGTCCTCTGGGGACGCGGGGCCTTTCTTTCGCTACGCGGGCGGGACTTTACACGGCCGCAGGTACAAATATCACGGACAAACTCAATGAAGAATCCTTGGTTGTGATTCACATCGAAGGGAAAGGCGGTATAGACAACTTGGCGCAAATTGTGACAGTCCCTCATATTGATGTGATTTTTTTGGGGCCTTACGATCTGTCACAGTCGATCGGCATTCCGGGCCAAGTCCGCGATCGGCGAGTCATCGACATGATGCAGGAAGCAGTGCAAACCATCCGCAAAGCAGGGAAAGCAGCCGGTACTTTTGCCGAAAACCCCGAAATCGCCAAGCAGTGGATTGATGTTGGCGTTCAGTATGTCGCCCTTGGGGCAGATGTTGCCGTCTTCCTGCGGGCCTGTCAGTCGCTGGTGAAAGCAGTGCGGAGTTAAGTTATAGAACCCATTTGAGATCTTTTGACGATCGCCCTTCATGTGAGATCGGCGAGCGCTACGGGCGATCGGCGAGCGCTACGGGCGATCGACATCCAATTGCCCGCCCGGAAAGAGAGTGATGCAGTTTCAAGCAAAACCGGGAAGGGTTATTGGTTGTCTCTGCTTACTGAATTCATGTAAAATTACCCTCAAAACACTATTGCTTGACGTGTTTTACTCTACTAATCTCACAGATGCCTTAGGGGAAATTTTGTCACCCTTTCTCTATCAAATATTGCCTCAAAAAAAGAGAACTCGCCCACCTAACTGGACTCAAAGACAAATTTTAAATGGCATCTTATACCAACTCAAAAATGGTTGCAATTGGGCAGATATACCAAAAAAATTACCTCCCTACTCTACCGTATACTGGTATTACAAGCAGTGGCGTTCTCAAGGAGCGATTGGCAAATTGATGAGGGTCTTACATTCTCAACTACGAGCGCAGGTCAAAAAAAACCGAAATGGACTACATTGATGATTATCGACTCACAGGCCGTAAAAAATACTTGTAATGCCAGCGCTGCCTCACTCATGATATTGTTTTTACAAATCTACCAACGGCATTTAAAGGCACTTAGCCGTTGATACACTTGGGTTTCCCTTCTTTACTCATTGTACTAAAGCCAGTTTATCAGATGATGCTGGTTTAATTGAGATGTTGACGATCAATATCGATTATTTTAAGTTTAAACCCGTTAATGTTCCCAAAATAACTATCTTACTCGCTCGCGGATATCATCCTGAACATTTGACTGTTGAATTAAAAAAGGTTTACCCACAAATTCTGACTAAAATTAAGTTTGAACTTTCGGAAAAACCATCAACAGAACAAAAATAAGCCCAAGGTAAGTCGGGATTTTTTCCGGTAAAAGCGAGGTGGATAATTGAACGATCGAATGCCTGGATGGAACGATGTAAAATACTCATTAATAACGAAAAGAGAACTTTAGATAATGCCAATGCTAAGGTTAACCTTTGCTTTATTAGACTGATGATTAAAAGGTTGGCATCTTAGATCTCAAATGGGTTCTATAGAGCAGATTGCAGGTTTATGACAGTAACATCAGTTGGCAAATCAGTATTCGTTGATGCCCCATGAATTGCTGGTACTCTATTTCACTTGCAATCTGCTCTATCTTTTTTTACTTGGCATCAAGCGGGAGGCTTGGTCAGTCGCCAATAGTGATGGAAAGTTGGTTGTCCCCAGGTGCGGTTGGCGACCACGTAATGTCCGCTGCCTCTGGCATCAGCATATTGGCTAAAAAGACTTAGGGCAGCGTTGGGGAATGACTTCGGTTGGATGACGTAAGTGTCGGGATCACCGCTGGCTGGAACCAATACCCAAGACTGCAAAGGACTGTTGCTGCTCTGTTGCAACCTTGGGTACCCATTCACATTAGCCGCAGGTTTTTCTGGCGCTTGGATATACAACGTATTTTGATTCAAGGCCCGGATGCGGTAGGTTCCATCGGTCTGCTTCTCCAGAACCCACAGCTGTGATTTTCCTCCTGCATTAGATGGATCGGACTCGGGAGACTCTTGGCTCCAGCTCATCAACGAGTTGCCGGGAGTCACAGGGAAACCATACGGTACTAAATAACCACCCGTTACTTGGTGAATCAACATCCAGGTACCGGAAACATCATCTGGGCGTGGGAGCATCATATCCTCCTCGGGATTAATGGGGGGTAGTGGTGGAAAAGAAATTGGAACTGTGATTTTGACGGTCTTGCCGCCAACGACTTCTCCATCAGCGACGACATCAAGAGAGCCACTAAACACCTGGGACGAACTGGTACCGGGTACATTACCAAGCCAGGAAACGTCAAAGCTAACTTGATTGTCTTGGTCTCTGCTGAGTGGACCATAACCAGCGGTAGGTGCGATCGCAACTACAAAAGGTGCCGTGGCGCCGCTAGCTACCAGACTGACGTTCCCGATTACTGCGATCTGTGCCGTCAATTCAGTGACGATCGTATTGATAATCGTATCGACACTCACACCTTGCACCAGCTTGCAACCCGTCGCCTTGGCGATTCTTGTCCCTTGTCCGGGGGTACCACCTGGCTCTCCGCATTTAGCTCTAAACGTGCTAGAGGAGTTTCTGGGTTCGTCGTCGAGTCCCGCTGGAGCACGATAATTGGTGTTCATGCTCAGTGCCAGCACCTTGATCTTCTCGGCGACTAGCTTAGCGGTGACCGATGCCTCGGTGATGTCGTAGGAAAGCTTGGAAATTGCCTTGCAGACTGAGTCGTGACCTGCGGCGTCGCCAAACCAAACGATGATCCGCTTGGAATCTGCACGCCAACCGATTTTGCCACCTGGTGGTTCTGCCACCTGATCGAGTCCATAGAATTGGGCTTCTGGAGTGTCCTGACCTGGAGAGGTCTTCCAGGAATCGATCGCGGCTTTGGCTTGGGCGATATTGCCACTCAGGCTGCTTTGGTGCGCGAAGGCGTAGGGATGTTCATCAGCAATCGGAGCCGGAAAGTCTTTGTAGTCGCCAACCCCGAACCAGACATCAGAGCCTAGTGCTTGGATTCTGGTCATCGCATCGACGATGCCTTTCTTGACGGCAGCGATCGCTGTATTCATGCTACCGGTCGTGTCCGCCAGAAAATAGGCATCCACTTTGGGGACTACCCCAGATTTTGGGATAGTGACTTTCACCACTTCGGCGAGCGTCTGGTCTTTTGATAGGGTCAGATCGTTCGTCGGGGGTGAAACCTGAATCGGAATACTCATCTTACGATACTTGTAACCGTTATATCTCGGACATCTTCTATTATTTCCTAAACGGTAATTACTAAATATTAAGTTTGGTAACGAGCTATCCAGAAAGAAACCCGGTTTCCGAACCCCGCAGGAAAGTCCTGAAAAATAAGCATGATGGTGTCTCCAGCCAGGGTAAGCTCATCTAATTTGGTATAAATTTACTTGGACTTTAAGGGCAAGATACGATCGAGTATCCAGTCAATAGCGGTTCAATAGAATCCATTGAATATCTTGTGAGGATCGCCCGCTCCGTGTAAGTGATGCTCGTAGCTGGCGATCGAGCTACAACGGGCGATCGAGCCACAACGGGCGATCGAGCCACAATTTTAAAGATGTCAAATGGGTTCTATACCATTTTTCAAAAATGATGCCTCTGTATTTGTAGGGTGTGTCGCTCCCCTCATCCCTAAATTTAACCGACTGTTTCGAGAGAGCGACGCACCTGACACATCGGGTAGAACAAACAACCCTCCGTTTCACTGCGCCCAACAATTGTTTTGTTGCACGATTTTGGAAAACAGGTATTACTAAGTAAATCCACCTAATTAAACATCAAATAGCGATCGGTAAAAAGCTTGCTGTGTATGTCTTCTTCCCTGTTCCTTCTTCCCTGTTCCTTCTTCCTTCTTCCTTCTTCTTTACGATATCTTTGCAAATTTTGTAATATTTTTTACGACACATTCAAAAAACCTGAGCTAGAGTAGAAGTATAAACCTTCTTAAGGCAAGACTTAGAAGGGGAGCAAGGATTAACGGAGAATACTCTATGAAAACCGTATTAGAATCCATTCACTTGGACTATGCTTTCATGTTTACTTTCAAAAAAGTAAACTCGATCAAGCTAGAAGGTTTCAAGCCATTTTTCAAAGATATGCCAGTCGATCCTTATATTAAAGGCAAGTATCGTTCCAGAAGATTGTCGCGGTTTGTCATCAACGGGACTGAGTTAGTTAAGTTACCTCACGGCTATTTGTTCCAAAGTAAAGAGTATAATCCGGTGGTGGGCGATATCCGGCGAGAATATGCCGAATTGGACGATCGGCTAATTAGCCTCGATAACTTCAAACAACTGATTTTTGCTTTCTTCGATTCATGCAAAATTCACCCGGAAGGTGAAATCGGAGTCCATCAAATCAGGACGAGTTGTTCCCCCAAAAATTTCGGAAACCCCGCACCGGAAGGCATTCACCAAGACGGTACTGATTTTATCGGGATTTTCTCGGTCGATCGCACTAATATCGTAGGCGGAGAAACGCATTTATACTTGGCAAAAAAAGAGAAGCCCGTGTTTAATAAAATTCTGCATCCGGGAGAATTGCTGCTAGTCAATGACCACGAGTTTTTCCATTTTACTACGCCGATTAAACCGGAAGTGGAAGGAGTGGGAACCAGGGATGTCTTTGTGATCACTTCTCCGAGTTTGCTTACTGATTGAGCAAGTTAAAAATTGCGCGTCTTTCGTTCGCAGTGAGGACTTCAGTCCTTCTAAATCCGAGGACTCAAGTCCGCACGCTCAAACCGGTTCGTAGTGAGGACTTCAGTCCTTCTAAATCCGAGGACTCAAGTCCGCACGCTCAAACCGGTTCGTAGTGAGGACTTAAGTCCTTCTAAATCCGAGGACTCAAGTCCGCACGCTCAAACCGGTTCGTAGTGAGGACTTCAGTCCTTCTAAATCCGAGGACTCAAGTGCGCACCCTCAAACCGGTTCGTAGTGAGGACTTCAGTCCTTCTAAATCCGAGGACTAAAGTCCGCACCCTCAAACCGGTTCGTAGTGAGGACTTAAGTCCTTCTAAATCCGAGGACTCAAGTGCGCACCCTCAAACCGGTTCGTAGTGAGGACTTCAGTCCTTCTAAATCCGAGGACTAAAGTCCGCACGCTCAAACCTGTGTCTAGCAACTCACAAATAACTTCTATCGAAACTTCCGTTCAGACTCTGGAATGGGAACATCATTAATACTTGCTTCACGTCTTCGCATTAACCCATTTTCGGCAAATTCCCACTGTTCATTTCCATAGGCGCGATACCAGTAGCCCGAATCATCGTGCCACTCATACTCGAAGCGAACAGAAATTCGATTATCCGTAAAACTCCAGAGTTCTTTCTTTAAACGGTAATCTAGTTCTTTTGCCCATTTGCGTGTTAAGAAAGCTTTGATTTGTTCCCGTCCGCTGAAGAATTCGGCGCGGTTTCTCCATTGAGAATCTTCTGTATAGGCTAAGGCCACTCGTTCGGGATCGCGGGTATTCCAGGCATCTTCGGCGGCTTGAACTTTGGCTTTGGCTGTTTCTAGCGTAAAGGGCGGTAGAGGTGGTTTGGTTTCCATAAGTAGTTTGTGACTGCAAAAGGTTTTCAGATTAGCGATCGCCCAGCAACATTTCCAGCTCAGCAATTCTGGCTTGAAGTGCCGCAACTTCCTGTTCGGAGTAGCGAAGGGGAATATGTTGCGGACAATTCCAGTTCCAGGCTTCGACTTGAAAGAGTATAACTCGTTCAACTTCTGAGTCATCTTCAGGTACTCTCAATCGCTCAATTAGTTCGCGATCGCCCTCTACATATCTGGCTCTCCCCCAAATTTTTAGTCGTTTACGGTGACGGTAATCCATAAGAAATATAAAAGCTTTGTCGTTGTCGGAAAGATTACCAACTGTGACATACTGAACATTCCCTTTGAAGTCAGCAAAACCCAATGTTTTCTCATCCAGAACTTGCAAAAAACCTGGATGACCACCGCGAAACTGAATGTAGGGATAGCCATTAGAACTAACAGTTCCCAGATAAAATCCATCGATTTGAGCAATGAACTCTTCAATGTCAGGTGTTATCGCATCGTTCTCAGGCCCAAAGAGTTCAAACCGAGCGTAAGTTTCTCGCGCTCCACGTTGTGCTTGGGCAGCTTTGACAGCGGGAGTGAAGGCAATTTTGGTGAATTTACGAGCCATGGCACTGTCCTCTTGATAATTTTGAGAGTCCTAAACACAGGCGGGTCAAAAATCCGGTTTCTGCGCTAACGTCGATCGATGAAAACCTGTGATTTTGACTCTTAACCCGGTTTTTTGCGTCCGGGACTGTTTTAATTGAATGGGAGAATAATGGAAAAGATTATTTACCATTCTCCCATTCAAAGTTCTGCATCGCTATACCGTTGCAGAAGCCTCAATCCCGTCTTGCATCTCGATGAACCCAGGCAGTTGTTTGATTCGTGTAATCCAGTGTTGAACGTGGGGATAGGGAGTAAGGAAAATCTTGCCATCGGGAGCCAAATACACATAGGGAAAGACTGCCACATCTGCGATCGTCGGATGTTCAAATTCTAGCCACGTGCGATCGCTCAAATGTTGATTTAGTTGAGCGAGAATCAACTCTGCTTTTTGAGTTGCCCGGTCAATGTTGATGTTGCTTGCTGCACCAAACAGATAGTAAAGACGAGCGTGTTCGGGCCCTTGGCGAATTTCACCCGCAGTGGTTGACAACCAACGCACAACTCGACTCAGAGGTATAGCATCTAAGGGTAGCCATTGGTCGCCACCGTATTGACGAGCCAGGTATACTAAAATCGATTGAGCATCAGCAAGGATGGTGTCACCATCTACTAACAGGGGAACTTGACCGAAGGGATTGAGACCAAGAAATTCTGGTGATTTGTGTTCGCCCTTCATCAAATCGACTTTGATCCATTCGTATTCAAGATTCAGGAGTGAAAGTAAAAGTCTGACTTTGTAGCTGTTGCCAGACACTTCGTGACCGTAAAGCTTAATCATGGGTCATACCTTCTGATTGGAGAATAGAGAACAATAGATGATAGACAACACTTTGCAGGTGTTGTGAATTACTCAATGTTTGTACCGTTCGTTCGGTATAACATTAATGTACCGAACGTTTGGTATAATGTCAATAGGTCAACTCAAAATTGCTGTCCATGCCACAAGAAACCTATATTCCATGCCTGCTGCAACTGTTTCGACAGCATGGCTACGACGGAGCAACCCTATCTAAAATTTCTGAAGCCACAGGTTTGGGCAAAGCAAGCCTATACCATCACTTTCCCGGTGGTAAGGAGGAGATGGTAAGAGCTGTGTTGGATCACCTTAGAGCAGGGTTCGAGCAAAACATTCTGCAAGCCCTTCGCAGTGAGGGAGATACTTTGACTAGGCTCCAGAGAATGTGCGATCGCACATTCGAGTTACATGAAGGAGGGGAACAACCTTGCTTATTTGCCATCCTATTGATGGGTTCGGCACGCGAGATTTTTCATCCTCAAGTACAAAACCTATTGCGGACTTGGATTGATGCGATCGCAGAGGTTTTGATGACAGCAGGATTGGATGAAACACTGGCTCATCAGCGCGGAGAAGATGCCGCGATCGCAGTTCAAGGTGCTCTGATTCTGTCGCACGGGTTGAATGATTTGGCTCCTTTTCGGCGAGTTATCAAACAATTACCGCAACAATTATATCGGGACATAAGTAGGTAGGCGGGAAAAAACCTATCTATGTAACAAAACATTAAGTTACCTAATTGGAGTTAAACTTAAGACGTTGTGTAGTGTAATTTCCCCTTTGTCCTCTAACTTCTACTCCATGAATTAC
>NZ_JAAFKD010000045.1 GCF_013299165.1 Microcoleus sp. bin38.metabat.b11b12b14.051 | reverse complement strand
CTGAGATTAAAAAAATCGTCGATCTAGTCAAACATCAGAATCCTAACACAATTTGCTTTGTTGATAATTGTTACGGCGAGTTTGTTGATGATTGCGAACCTACTGCTGTGGGTGCAGATCTGATGGCTGGTTCTTTGATCAAAAATCCCGGGGGTACGATCGTCCCTGCGGGTGGTTACGTGGCTGGCCGTGCCGATTTGGTGTCGCAGGCAACTTGTCGCTTGACGGCGCCGGGAATCGGCAGCAGCGGGGGCGCTACTTTTGATTTGAATCGCTTGCTGTTTCAGGGTTTGTTCCTCGCCCCCGGGTTTGTGGGCGAGGCGATGAAGGGCAATCATTTGACGGCTTATGTTTTTTATAAGTTGGGTTATCGGGTGAATCCGATTCCTTTGGCGAAAAGACGCGATGTGATTCAGGCGATCGAATTTGGTTCGCCTGATAAGTTAATTGCTTTTTGTCGGGCGGTGCAGCAAAATTCCCCCGTAGGCTCCTATTTAGACCCCGTACCGGCCCCGATGCCGGGGTATGAGAGTCAGTTGGTGATGGCTGGGGGTACTTTTATTGATGGGAGTACGTCGGAGTTTTCCGCGGATGGGCCTCTGAGAGAACCATATGTGGCTTTTTGTCAAGGGGGAACTCATTGGACTCATGTTTCGATCGCCCTAGAAGCTGCGATCGAGGCTGTGGGCCCAGCTAAGTCATGAACATTTTACAAAAATAATTAGGACGGGCTCTCCGGCCCGTCCCACAATATTGTCTTTTGTTGTGGGATGGGCCGGAGAGCCCGTCCCAAAATTTGATAAAAAGGACTTTTGCAATCTTGTCTAGTGAATATGTCAATTAAGGTCGATCGGCTAAATTTGTGACTAAACGCCCGTCTTCCATGTAGATAATGCGATCGGCAATATCGAGAATCCGGTTATCGTGCGTCACTAGCAAAATCGTACAGCCTTGTTCCTTTGCTAGTTTCTGCATGATTTCCACCACATCTCGCCCGGATTGTTTGTCTAAAGCCGCCGTAGGTTCATCGGCTAACACTATTTTAGGGCGGCTGACTAACGCCCGGGCGATCGCCACCCTTTGTTTTTGTCCTCCCGATAGATTTTCTGGGTAATAATTAACGCGATCGGTCAAACCCACAGCTTCCAACATAGATATTGACAAAGCATCCATATTCTGATTTAACATTTCCTTGTGTAGCTCCAAAGACATCCGCACATTTTGCTTAGCCGTCAAAAACGTCATCAAGTTATGCGCTTGAAAAATATAACCAATTTGCTTTCTCAACTTAGTTAACTGATTCTTACTAGCGCCACGTATTTCTTCCCCCAAAATTTTGAGACTCCCTTCTTGAGCCGAACGCAAGCCTCCTAACATCGTCAATAAAGTTGTTTTTCCAGAACCCGAAGGCCCCGTCATAATTACTATTTCCCCAGAATTGATATCCAGATTAATGTCAAATAAAGCTTGTTTTTTCAGGCTACCTTTACCGAAATAATGGTTGAGATTTTTGACTGAGATTACAGGTAGATTTGTGATAGTTTCGTCGAAATTGGCGGAATAATTTAGGGTTTGCATAGTAATTTGTTTTTTTTTTTATGTTTGTAGTGAGGACTTCAGTCCTTTCTTTTCTGCGGACTAAAGTCCTCATTACAAACCCGAGCAATGAGGTTTGTAGTGGGGATTTAAGTCCTCTCTTGGATGCGGACTAAAGTCCTCACTACGAACCTAATTTTGGGTGTGAGGCAGGCTTTTTTTGAATTCTAGAAAATATCTGCTGGATCTGCCGATCGCAATTTCCGCAAAGCAAGCGCCCCAGAACCAGTACACATCACAATCGTCAAACCCAAAACAGTAGTCGCTCGACTTGCCGTCATCGCAATTGGCAGCAAAGTAGCAGATTGTGCCAAAGAATACAGCCCGTTAGCCAAAACAATTCCCGGCATAAAACCCAAAACAGCTAATAGTAAAGCTTCCTGAACTAAGACACCTACTAAATAGCGATCGCTATATCCCATTGCTTTTAAAGTCGCGTACTCAGCCAAGTGATCGGAAACATCCGAATAAAGGATTTGGTAAACAATAATCAAACCAACAATGAATCCGATAATTGTACCAAATCCGAAAATAAAGCCGATCGGAGTCGCATTTCCCCAATAAGCTTTTTCAATTTCTGCAAATTCCGCTAATGTCAGAACCTTGACATCATCCGGCAAAATTCCTTTCAACATAGACTGAGCTTTCAGAATATCTGCCCCTGGTTGCAACTGAATTAAACCCACATCAATTTGATCCGGTTTACGTTCAGGAAATAAGTTCATGAAAGTAGAATCGCTAGCGATTACATTGCCATCCGCCACGAAGGATGTACCCATAGTGAAAACTCCTCCCACTTGAATATTGCGCTTGTTTAGTTCAGTTTCGAGGGTAGATTGTTTGTTAAAAATATTTGCAATCTCCCCATACTCAGGTCTAGAAGCTTGGTCAAATAACACATTATTGAACATTTGAAGCTGAGCCAAATTCTGATTGACATCTGGCAAATTAAATGTTATAGATCCCGGATCTATGCCAAAAATTAAAATTGCTCGCGTAGTCCGGTTTGTGGGATTTCGCCACTGTCCCATCCCAATATATAGTGAAGTTACAGATTTAACTCCTGCAACTCCTTGCGCTTGGTAAAGTCGCTCTCTGTTAAACTGTTTTACCGCAGCAAAAGTTTCAAATTGAGGATTGATTAACACTAAATCTGTCTGTAAACTTTCGTGTGGTTTAACAGCAGAGTCGAAGAGTGCTTCTTGAAATCCCAGTTGCACAAAAATCAGAATATCTGCAAAGGCAATTCCGGCGATAGCTACAGCAAGACGAGTTTTTTCTCTAGTTACTTGCAACCAAGCAAGGGGTGTTTTGCGAAACATAATTTTTGGTAATGGGTAATGGGTAATGGGTAATGGGTAATTTTAAAGTAGGTTTCTTTGTCGGTGAGTGGCTAAGTCCGATCGGCATTACTCAGCGCTGGAATATCAGATTGCATAATTAAGTTAATGTTGCGCGAAATTTTATCAATTTCCCAATCCCACCAGCGAATTGCTAACAGTTGTGCAACCTCAGCATCGTTGAAACGCTGCTTGATTACACTTGCGGGATTTCCACCAACAACGGTATAAGCGGGAACATCCTTTACTACAACAGATTTAGCAGCGATAATCGCACCGTCACCGATTTTAACTCCCGGCATAATCACCGATTCGTAACCGATCCAAACATCATTACCGATGACGGTATCGCCTTTACTTGGCAGTTCGATTAATAGATTAATTGCCGTTTCCCAGCCGTTGCCAAAGACAGGGAATGGATAGGTAGAAATGCCATCGAGTTTGTGGTTGGCACCGTTCATGATAAATTTGACGTTGGTGGCGATCGCACAAAATTTACCAATAATTAATTTTTCACTCCCGTAATTGTAAAGTACGTTTTTCTCGAAGTTTTCCGGGTCAATTGGATCGTCATAGTAAGAGTAATCACCTACCATAATATTGGGCGATTTCACAAAGTTTTTGATAAAGCAAACCCGGCGCTGGTGTGCCATCGGATAAGGTAGGTTTGGATCTGGCCCCAATTCTCCCATTTTCTCAATCTCCTTAATTTTTAATTGCTACTTGTACCTGCAAATTTGTCAATCCCGCAACTTGTTTGCTAGCTTCAGCATTCAGATGAATTTTTACTTCCACAACTCGGCTGTCCAAGTTTTCTCCGGGCTGGTTGCTAAACACGTTTTGCTTGCTGACTTTTAACCCAATTTCTTGAACTGTTCCCGGCAATTCTCCTACAAAGGCTTGGCTGGTAACGGTTGCTTTTTGCCCCAGCTTAATTTTGCTGATGTCAGTTTGATAAACTTCGGCGACGACTACCATTTGCTGGGTTTCTCCCACGTCTGCAATGCCGTCATCGCTGATTTTTTCCCCGGCGCGGGTATGAATTTTGAGAATCTTTCCGGGGTTGGGAGTGCGGATGTAAGCTTGATTTAATTCGGTTTGGGCGCGCTTGACTTGGGCGATGGCGCTGTTGATTTCGGTTTGCGCTGCTTGGATATCTACTGGGCGTACTTCGCCTATTTTGTCAAGAGTTGCTTGGGCTTCTTTCAGTTGTTCGCTGCCGCTATTTTTGATGCGATCGAGATTTGCTTCGGCTTCGTTAAGTTGCTGCTTGGCTGTACTGTTAATGCGGGCAAGATTTGCTTCGGCTTCGTTGAGTTGCTGGATTGCTGTACTGTTAATTCTGGCAAGATTTGCTTCGGCTTCTTCTAGCTGCTGTTTGGCTGTATTGTTGATGCGGCTGAGATTGGCTTCGGATTCTTTAACTTGCTGGCGAGTTGTTTCTAATGCCAGTCGTTTGCTGTCCATTACCGATTGAGAAATTGCGCCTTCGGCAACAAGTTCTTTGTGCCGCAAATATTCGGTTTCCGCATTATTCGACTCGGCTTTTAATTTGTTGATTGCGGCGGTTTGTCCTGTTTTTTCTCCTTGCCACTGTGCAGTTATTCTGCTGATTGTTGCTGTTTGCGCTTTCCTTTCGCCTTGCCATTGTGCGGTTATTCTATTGATGGTTGCTTGCTGTGCGGTTTTTTCGCCTTCCCACTGCGCTTGCAGTCGATCGACTGTTGCTTGTTGCGCCGCTTGATTTCCTTGAAATTCCGCCTTTAGCTTGCCAATTGTGGCAGATTGTGCTGCAAGTTCTCCCGACTTCGCCCCGGCTTTTACCTTGGCTAAATTGGCTTCAGCAACTTTGACTTTTTCTTTGGCTTCGTCTAAAGCAGATTTTAGCCGATCGCCCGCATCCAAAATCGCGATCGACTGCCCCGCTTTGACGCGATCGCCCTCTTTGACTAACAGCTTCGCCACGCGATCGCCATCCAACGCCTGCGAAACGCCCAACCGTATCACTTCGCCCACCGGTTCCAATCTTCCCAATGCCGTGATTTTCCTGGGCGGTGGCGTTTCTACGGGCAAAGGTTCAGCATTTTTAGCTAAAGATCCAAACTGAGAAATCCCGTAAAGACTTGTACCGACACTAATCGCAGCACCAGCAATTACCAATCCGATGACCAATTTATTTTTAGGCTTAATGAAAAATTGAAAATTCATATTTCTCCTAAATTTGACCTTGTTTTTTTTCTAAATAAGCCAGCAGCATTTCTTTTAATAATGTTGATTGTTCTGAAAAAGATATACTTTCACCTTGATAGAACCTTCTTGCTACCAATCCATCAATATAGTTGATAATAAATACAGCCACTGCTGGATCTGCGATACCCAAGTAGCAAAAAACGGCTTCTTTATAACGCTTTCCTGCTTGCTGAAGTGCCTGATTATTCTCAATCTCTTTGCGGGTTTTGTGCTTACAGAAATCAAAAGTAATCAACATATCCTTGAGCATATAATCCTCTTTTTTACAGAGATATTCCATCAGTTTATCGATTTTTTCTCCTAATGTTGGTGGATTTCCGAATTCTGCCAGGGCTTCTTCTTTGGTATCTTCGTAACTCAAGTATTCAATTAACTGCTCGAACAGACTTTCTTTACTCGGGAAATAGTGGTAAAGCGTGCCTGTAGAAACTCCGATTCCCAAGGCAATTTCGCGCATTGTTACGGAGGAATAGCCTTTTTCGGCAAAGAGTTCAAAACTTTTGTTCAGCAGTTCTTTGCGGTACAATTCGCGGTCAACTATCTTTGGCATGGGTCGATCGATCTGGTATGGTGGACTCTAGATCCTAGGTTATCCGAGATTTAAGGGCGATCGACCAAATATTCCTATATCGAACATCCGATATAGTATAAAACACTACACAAAATAGCTTTTGGCGGTTGAGCTTGCCAAAATTAGGTATATCGAACAGTTGTTATAATTAATGTTGCACAGACTAGCAGAGCTTGTCAAGGGGTGCAGTAAAATTATGTTTAAACTCGATTTTTCGGGGCAAATTTAGCCCAAAATATAAAATACCGGCAATCAATCTCCAGACAAAAGCCCCTAATCGATCGTGGGAATCTGCACATTAAATCTCATGAAAATCCGAACCTACGAAATCGGCGACACCGAAAAAATTGTGAAACTTTTCTACGACACCGTACACGAAGTAAATATCCGCGATTACACCACAGCCCAAGTAGAGGCTTGGGCGCCAGCAGAGGCCGATATTCAAATTTGGATGCAAAGTTTAAGCAATAAATGTACCTTTGTCGCCGAAGAAGGGGATACAATCGCAGGTTTTGGAGAATTAGAAACAAACGGCCATATCGATCGCTTTTACTGCCACAAAGACTTTCAAAGACAAGGAATTGGTAAGCTAATTTTAACACAAATTGAGTCAAAAGCCCAAGAGTTAGGACTTAAAAAGTTATTTACCGAAGCCAGCATTACAGCTCGATCTTTTTTTGAATCCCAGGGATTTATGGTGATTAAGAAGCAAGAAGTAGAACGGAGAGGGCAAAAATTTATCAACTTTGCAATGGGAAAAAATATATAAACAAACCATCTTTTGTGTAAAATTAGAATGCAGAGTTGTGTGGAGGAACTGCGATGGTGACGGAAGCGACAAATGTGCTGGGCGGAAAATTAGAAACCTGCTGCACATCACCGATGACAGGATATTATCGGGACGGTAAATGCAATACGGGCGGCGGCGATTTGGGCGCTCACACCGTTTGCGCGCAAGTGACAGAAGAGTTTTTGAAGTACACAAAAAGAATGGGAAACGATTTGAGTACCCCCGTTCCAGATTTTAAATTTCCGGGCTTGAAACCAGGAGATTGTTGGTGTTTGTGTGCTTCGCGCTGGAAGGAAGCAATGGATGCTGGATGTGCGCCCCGTGTGGTTTTGTCGGCGACTCATGTCTTAACTTTGGAATACGTTTCTTTGGACGAATTGAAGGAACACGCTGCTGATTTGTAGGAATGTGCGATCGCCGACTCGTAGGGTGCGTCAGTAACATTATTTGTTCAATAATTCAACAGCTTCTGACTGACGCACCCTACAAAACTTTGATCGCCGACTCGCCGACTCGTAGGGTGCGTCAGTAACATTATTTGTTCAATAATTCAACAGCTTCTGACTGACGCACCCTACAAAACTTTGATCGCCGACTCGTAGGGTGCGTCATTTAGTCATTAGCTACAACGATAAAATTGGTTTGTAGTGAGGACTTTAGTCCGCATCCAAGAAAGGACTAAAGTCCTCACTACAAACATTTTTTATTAATGGTAATTGATCTGACTGACGCACCCTACAAAATTTTGATCGCCGACTCGTAGGGTGCGTCATTTAGTCATTAGCTACAACGATAAAAAATGTTTGTAGTGAGGACTTTAGTCCGCATCCAAGAAAGGACTAAAGTCCTCACTACAAACATTTTTTATTAATGGTAATTGACAGGATACGATATGATTCGCCCTACAACAAGTTTACACATCTGGTAACTTATATTGTCCCACAATCCGCTTAGCATATTCCGGCACATGAGCCTCCAACTTCTCCGGGTAATTCCGCTTCACATACAAATAATTGCGAGTGAAATGAGAATCAATCGAAAAACGGGCATATTCCAAACCCTTCGGCCCAATTCTCTCAATAAAAACCCCCATCAACTTCGCCGCCCACATCGGCAAAGTCACACCTTTTTCATAAGCCGGAATACTTTGCTGAACAGCCTCTTTTCTATTTCCCTGAGACATCACCGGCTGAGTGTTTAGCTGATCCGTTACCAAGTCTAACATCTCTTGCCCGGTGTCATTGCGTACCACAATCCACTGCCAGCCAAAAGGTGCGCCCATGTAGCCCACAACTAAATCTGCTAAGGAATTAACATAATCAAAACAGCTCAAACAAGAAGGAGCAAAAACATCTTTCAATTCCTTAGTATTCAATCCGAAAAATGGCACTTTTTCCGTAGAACCATCTTCGTGTTTGAAGTGAACGTTGAAGTCTTGCATAAACTCGTAAGACACCACCGTTTCAGGAGAACGGCTAGTCGTATCTAGGAATTTCTGCAAGCCCGCGCGGCTGACATTATCGACACAGGGAGTTCCGAGAACATAGAGTTTTTCTAAACCCAGTTCTTTTTCGACTGTACGCAAGGCTTGAATTTGACAGCCGACGCCAATCACTAACAGCCGCTTCATCCCCGACTTTTCGATTTGTTCCAATACTGAAAGGTTGGGAGATAGAGTTGGTTTGTTGACTTTTGCTGCGAGAATTTCTTCGCGGTTTCTGGCAATTATTGGCATCGGTTGAAAGCGGTCTTCTTTAGTATTTTGGACGCAGACAACACCTTCAACAATGCCTTTTTCTAGCATTTCGATCGCGATTGAGCTGACAATTCCCGTCCACTGAGCGCCCTCAATGGGTTCTTTTTTCTTAGCAGCCATCATATTTTGACTGACGCCGAAGTACCAATCATCGGGATTGTCGAGATTGCGCGATCGCCCGTGAATCTCTTCTTCTAGTTCTGCAATATGCTGAGTTAAGAAAGCGCAAGCTTTCTTGACATAATGGATGTAATATGTATCGCACAAACCGCACTCGCTGCAAAGTTCTTTCGCGGGGCGGCGGCTGCCCGGTTTCAGGGCTTTAGATTTTTGGTGTTTAGTCGAATCTGTTGCGGTCATCTAAATTGCGGATTTTATGGAAAAACGGCTTTTGTTAGGATATCACACCCATTCCGGTGATGAAGTATTTGCGCTAATTAAACGTAAAATGGTGTTGGTATTCAGAAAACCCAAAATTAGGGCGATCGCTGGGCTAGCCCCCCTGCTGAAAGCGAGTTTCTCTATGTTATATTTTGGGAGATAAATATCCTTACTCCTTGAGTCCTCGCAGGCGGAGTTTGGCTGTATAGGAGCGAATTTTATTCGCCCGCAATCATTAGTATTGATCCGGATATAACGGGGTATTGCAGGAATAAACTGCAAAATAAAGGTATAGAAAAATGGTAAGATTGTTTGTGACAACAGCCGTCGCTGGCATCATGCTGAATATCGCGATTTCGAGCTTTGGATTTGCTGCTTTGGTTCGCCCTGTTGCTGGTATGAATCAAACTGTTGTCGCCCTAGAAAAAATGCTGAACGCCACACAAAAGCCGGCGGCGATCGACTATTCGCGCTTGGGGATTGGCGGGGTGCGCTTGGGGATGTCTGTGGAAGAGGCGAAACGCAAGTTGGGCAAACCGGAGCGTGACGAAACTAAACCGGGCAGTAAGGCGATCGGCGGCAAGATTCGGACTCTAACCTACTCGAAATTGACAGTAGCAGCTTGGGAAGGCAAAGTTTATTTAATTTCTACTACAAATCCCAAGTTCGCGACACTTAATAGTATTAAGGTAGGAGATAAGAGCCAAAAAGTCCTTAAAACTTACAGTTACGGTTCGCAATCTGTCGAGAAAGGAATCACTAAGTGGACTTACAGTAACAACCAAAAGGCTTCTAATTTGGTTGTTGAACTTAAAGGCGATCGCGTGCAAAAGATTATTGTCGGCACCCAGCTCAACTAAAATATTAGAGGTTTGTAGTGAGGACTTCAGTCCTTCTTACTTCAGGTTCGTAGTGAGGACTTCAGTCCTTCTTACTTCAGGTTCGTAGTGAGGACTTCAGTCCTTCTTACTTCAGGTTTGTAGTGAGGACTTCAGTCCTTCTTACTTCAGGTTTGTAGTGAGGACTTCAGTCCTTCTTACTTCAGGTTCGTAGTGAGGACTTCAGTCCTTCTTACTTCAGGTTCGTAGTGAGGACTTCAGTCCTTCTTACTTCAGGTTCGTAGTGAGGACTTCAGTCCTTCTTATTTCTGAGAATTTTCATAGTAATACCGTTTAGGAAAAATCTTGCTACATAACAATTGTTGGGTTTGTTCTGTTCATTCAATGTGTAAGGTGCGTCGCTATTAGATTTTCGCTCGCGTTTAGAGATTTCAGAGGGCGACACACCCTACAGATACTGGTGTGCGATCGCCCAAATCCTCCTAATCCTCTTCATCATCATCCGACAATTTTGCCATTTTCTCAGCAATTTGTGTCTGAAAAATCCTCTCCGCAATGCACGTTCAGGTGAATTGCAGCACTCAGAAACTCTGCTATAATTTCAGCTTTTTGTCGATCGCTCAAACAAGGTAACTGAAGCTGATGGATTAAAGTAATAACATTTTGACACTCAGTACCCAATTCTTCAATTAACGTACTCAGCGTAGAATTAGTGACAGAAATTGTCCGATCGCTAACTTGCATCTTTATTTATATCGTTTACGGTTGTTTTTGGATGATTTAACCGCAGAGAGCGCAGAGTACACAGAGGAATAGAAGAGAGAGATCAACAAAACAAAGTAGAGACGCGATCTCGCATCTCTACACATATTCCAAAGTAAAGTGCGCCGAAGCGCACCCTACAAATTAGCTGTTCTGAGGAACGGGAGCAGGAACGCTCGAACCCACAGAATTGGTCGGGGCACCAGTCTTAGCCCGCTTCTTGATCAAGATTGGCTTGACGCTGTTTTCTCCACCAATCGGGGGATCTTCTTGTTGAGCGTAATCAGCACCCATCCAAGCCGGACGGCTTTGATCGAAGGCCATTTGCAAAGCAGCAGCCGCGATCGCGTGGGCGTCGTACTCTTCGGACAACTGAGACACCAGAGGTAAGAAAGATGCCATCCGTTCGCCAGCCAAAGCTTCGCGAACTTTACCCTGCATCTTTTCCAACTGACGCGCTTCAATTTGCGCGCGTGTCGGAATGTTTCGTACAGTCAAGCTCGATCGCACGTGGCGTTCAATCAAGCGCAATTTGCGACGATCGACTGGTTGAATCAGCGTGATCGCAGTTCCTTCGCGGCCAGCGCGGCCCGTGCGTCCGATCCGGTGAACGTAGCTTTCTACGCTATCGGGCAAATCGTAGTTAATTACGTGAGTCAAGTGATCCACGTCCAAACCTCGTGCCGCAATATCAGTCGCCACTACCCAGCGGACTTGACATTGACGGAACCGATGCAGCAAGCGTTCCCGCTGTGCCTGATTCAAATTACCGTGATACTCATCAACGCTGTGGCCTGCTGCTTGCAGTTGGCTGGTAAGTTCCGCCGCCGACTGCCGCGTCCGCACAAAAATCAATGCAGATTCTGGGTCTTCCATTTCTAGAATTGGCTGCAAAGCTCTTGCTTTCGACCAGCCGCGGGGAATCATGTACACGCCTTGGCTGATGCGCTTCGGTGTTGCTTTTGGCTGTTCTACGGTGACGTTGACTGGGTTACGCAAATGCCGCGCTACCAATTTCCGAATGGAAGCTTCCATCGTCGCCGAGAAAAATGCTGTTTGACGGTCTTTTGGTGCAGCATCCAAGATTTTTTCCACATCTTGGATAAAGCCCATGCTCAGCATTTCGTCAGCTTCGTCCAAAACTAGCCACTGTACCTTGTCTAGTTTCAGGCTGCCGCGGCTGAGCATATCTAAGATGCGTCCGGGTGTACCGACAACGATGTGAACGCCGCGCTTCAAACGCTGCATTTGGCGATCGATCGATTGACCGCCGTATACCGTCAGAACTTGCAAGGAGCGACCCACTTTTACCGGGCCGTCGCTGCTGATCCCGCTCAAATCGCGGATAGCTTCAGTTACCTGCATCGCCAATTCGCGAGTCGGCGTCAGTACCAATGCTTGTACCGCAGTTACATCTAAATCAATCCGCTCCAAGATGGGCAACGAGAATGCTGCTGTTTTGCCCGTTCCAGTTTGGGCTTGTCCTACAACGTCGCGGCCTGCTAGCAGGTGCGGAATTGCTTGTACTTGGATGGGAGTAGGTTCTGTAAAGCCGAGTGTTTCCAGATGGAGAACGAGTTCTTCCGAAAGACCCAAGCCTTCAAACAATAAATTCATTAATGCTCCTAATAACGAGTCTTAGCCTTCTAAGTCGCCCAACTCGGATGCGGATTTCTGCTCTAGGGCAGGAACTCATCTATGAGTTCTGTACGGTGCTGCGCCTGCGCGCACCTTTTTAAATAGCAATCGAGTATAGGGCAGCTCCGTCGATGGTGACTAAATTTACCGATTCGACAGCCGTCTTTGATTTTGTGACATCACCGATACCAACCGCCAGCGATCGAGTTATCGGCTTCCAACATTCTTAAAATAGTACATTGGACTTCCTTTGAGGTACTTGCAAGCTTTCCCTACGCGGGCTTTTTATAGTGAGGATCATGACCAGCCCCACTTTACTACCTGCATGGTAGTTACAGTTTTGTTGGTTCAGGCGCTATCCCGCAATCCGTCGCCTGCGGGATTCAACAGGGGGTGCAGCGACCGTTACCGCCTATCCATCTCAACACTCTTTCGGGATACCGTTGTGGTGTAGGGCGGACGGCGAAGCAATCTCAAATTCTCCCCGCTTATTTCTGGCTTGCTATCATCATAACTCTTTACATTCAGAAACAAAACATTAAATTCGTTAAAATTCTCCGATCGTTCTGTAGAGATAACCTCACCCCGACGGGGCGGGTCGATTGCCAGAGAGGGGGTAAAAAAGTTTACCAAAGCATAGGGGGTTAAATCCCCTGCCTAAAAACTTCGCTGTCAACTGTCAACTGTCAACTGTCAACTGTTAAAGCCCCTTTTCTACATATCTTTGCACAATCTGGCACTAATTGTTACTTTTCTTGCAGAATCAGCTAATTATTTGTGGCTGGTGTCCGGTTTTTTTCGCCACACGGTCTCAGGCGATCGCTATAGTAACACGCTTGACTTGACCCCGGCCAAAAACGGATACAAGCCTTGGACACTCATGAGGGTCAATCCTCAAATTTTAGACTAAAGTTCCACCCCCACATTTTTCGGTGAAGTCAATTCTTCAATCTAAAATCCAAAATCTAAAATCCAAAATTTACTTGACCGTAGAGGTCGTAGACATCTGAACTCGTAATTTTCACAGGTACGATCGATCCCAGGCGTGCTTCTCCTGTCACATAGACGAGTCCATCTACTTCTGGGGAAAACCGGGCGGATCTACCAATCAACTCGCCTGTCTCTGGCTGTTCTTGTTCTATCAGGACATCAACTACCTGACCGACAGACTCTTGATTCTTTTTCAATGATATAGGTTGTTGTGCCGCCATTACCGAATTGCGGCGCATTTCCATGATTTCTGCTGGTATTTGCTGGGGCAAGCTGAAGGCTGGGGTGCCTTCTTCGGGCGAAAATACGAATACTCCGACGTGATCGAATTCGTGGCGCTTGACAAATTCCAGCAAGTGTGCTGCGTGTTCGTCGGTTTCGCCCGGAAAGCCAACTATAAAAGTTGTCCGCATCACGGCGTTGGGAATTGCTGCTTTGAGCCTATCGACTATAGCATCATTAATCCCAGCTTGAAAAGGTCGATTCATCGCCCGCAGAATTTCCGGGTGCGAATGTTGCAGGGGTAAATCCAAATAAGGCAAAACGTTGGGCGTTTCGCAGATTGCCGCGACAACTTGGGGAGTCAAACCTGTAGGATAGGCGTAGTGCATCCGAATCCAAGGCACATTTACTTCACCCAAAGCGCGAAGTAGTTCGGCTAATTTCGGTTCACCATAGATATCTTTGCCGTAGTTAGTGGTAATTTGAGAAATTAAGATAATTTCTTTGACACCTTCGGACGCCAATTGCTTAGCTTCGGCCACAATAGATTCGATCGTGCGCGATCGTTGATTTCCGCGCAAGTGCGGGATAATGCAAAAAGCGCAACGGTAGTCACAGCCTTCTGCGATTCGCAGATAAGCGACACCTTCCGATGTTGTGCGATAGCGAGGAGTAGTTTCGTCAGCGATGTAAGTAGGTTCACTAGAGACGAGGGAAACTCGATCGCCCTTTTCGACCCTTTGCATCACATCGACAATTTTATGATAGTCGCCCGTGCCGACAATTGCGACTGCTTCGGGCAATTCGTCCAGCAATTGTTGTTGAAAATGCTGTGCCATGCAGCCGGTAATGACTACTTTTTTATTAGCTTCTGCCAATTCTACCAAAGTGCGGACTGACTCTTCTCGCGCAGCTTGGATAAAACTGCAAGTATTGACTACAACATAATCGGCTAATTCTTCATTAGAATCGACTTCATAGCCCGCTTGAGCCAGCAAGCCAATCATGTGTTCGGTATCAATGCGATTTTTTTCGCAGCCGAGGTGCGTAAATGCGATCGTTGGCTTCGTTGCCATGCAGTAATAGTTAGTGTTGCGCTATTTCTAAGAACATTTTATGGTATCACACACGTTGACTGTTGGCAAGGTCTTGGTCTTATTGTCTCAGAAACCGGGTTTCTCGGTAGATTTCTTGTAACTGGCGATTAAACTCGTAGAAACCCGGTTTCTCGGCCTCGCACAGTATCTCAGAAACCGGGTTTATCGGTAGATTTCTCGTAACTGGCGATTAAACTCGTAGAAACCCGGTTTCTCGGCCTCGCGCACCATCTGGTGAAACCGGGTTTCTGCGTAGATTTTTCGTAACTTGTTGCAAAACTCATAGAAACCCGGTTTCTCGGCCTCGCGCACATCTGGTGAAACCGGGTTTCTGCGTAGATTTCTTGTAACTGGCGATTAAACTCGTAGAAACCCGGTTTCTCGGCCTCGCACAGTATCTCAGAAACCGGGTTTCTGCGTAGATTTTTCGTAGCTGGCGATTAAACTCATAGAAACCCGGTTTCTCGGCCTCGCACAGTATCTGGTGAAACCTCTGGCCCAACTTACACCATTTGATTCGAGGATACATCAGGGGCGATCGCCCGACTAGCGTCACCAGCAAGCACCTGCGTAGCAGACGCAGCAGCCAATTGTCCGTAAGAGTTTGCGCCCAAACCATTAACTTGACGCATCAAAGTGCCCATTTCCAGAGCACTCATCGCATAATTCCAGCCCAAATTACTCTTAATTCCGGCCCTTTCCAAAGCTTGCTGCATCGTGTCAGTCGTCACCACCCCAAAAATCACCGGCACACCAGTTTGAAAAGCAGCCGCAGCAATTCCTTTAGAAACCTCACCAGCTACAAAATCGAAATGCGGAGTTTGGCCCCGAATTACCGCACCCAGACAGATTACCGCATCGTAGCGGCCAGAAAGAGCAGCTTTGCGGGCCACCAAAGGAATCTCAAAACATCCTGGAACCCAATAAAAATCAACTTGATTTCCATGAGGATTGATATCAACCCCGTGGCGTTTCAAACAATCTTCACATCCTGCCAAAAGTTTGTTGACAATCAAATCGTTAAAACGACCGATCACAATTGCAAACCGTAAAGATTCTGTCTGAGTAAAACTTCCCTCGAAAACTGCCATAATGTTCTACTTTAGATTTTAGATTTTAATTTTTTAGTTGGCGAGAAGGCAAAATTTAGAAAGCCGAAACATCTCGATCGCAAAAACAGACAAGTTCTGGCTTCATGGGGAATCTTCAGCTTCTACCGGATGCCGAATATCTTCAGATTGCTGATGAATGCCTTCAGCTTTCTACCTTTTACCTTCTTCCTTCAATAGTACGAGGCGAAATTAAACCACCAAAAAGTTTAAGACACCCACTGCAATAACCAGCAAAAACCAGAGACCTGAACCAGCATAAATCAGTGTTTTAGACTGATTCCAGTTTTGGGGAGTGGCATAGGCAACCGGGACGCCAACAACCATCACAAAAGACAGCAGTACCAAAGCTAGTAAAACCACTTGAAACAGAATTGATAACATTTTTTCTCCTTTCGATATAGCCGTGCGTTGTTGAGAAATAGTTTGTGATAATCTGGATAAACATTCCAGATTATAATAGTTTTTGACCCGCTCAAAAACTGGTTCACTTCCCCGACTTAAGTCGTGGAGATTTCCAAATTTTAGACCAAAGTTGAATCTCCCAGATCGATCTGTGGAGTAAATCTAAAATCTAAAATCGTTTGACTGACAGTATCCCGATGGTAATCTGGAAATTGTCAGCGGATGGATACGAAAGAGCCACCGGACATTCGGGCGTTGCGCGAACAGGCGCCAGCGGTTCTTGAGATTTTTACCAATTTTATCATTGTTCGCTGCTGCACAGAAAACTGGATTCGATACTGGCTGAAGCTTAAGTTAAACAGTCCAGGTCGCATTAAACCTCAGAAACCGGGTTTCTGGCTCGATTTCTCGTTCCTCATCGCAAATTTTTCGTAGAAACCCGGTTTCTAGCCCCCTACGTCAGTCCTGCTACAGTGCACAAAAGACCTCAGAAACCGGGTTTCTTTGTAGATTTCTCGTTCCTCATCGCGAATTTTTCGTAGAAACCCGGTTTCTAGCCGCAGCGTCAGTGCTATTACAGTCCGATCGCCCGATCGCGTATCAGAGCACGAGAAATTGCTACTCTGGGATTGAGAGATGCGGGATTTTCGGCTATGGACTTAGTTTTGTGCCACACAACAGCAGATTTTGACAGCTTGGGGGCGGCGGTGGGACTTTGCGTGCTGCGCCCCGGTAGCAGAATCGTGCTGACTGGCGGTTGTCACCCGACGGTTAGGGATTTTTTGGCGCTACACCGCGATGAGTATCCAATGATCGAACGTCGATCGGTCAATCCGCAACAAATTCGATCGATTACTATAGTAGATGCTTCGGGGCGCGATCGTTTAGGCAAAGCCGCCGAATGGTTAGACTTACCACACATCAACGAAATATCGGTTTTTGACCATCACCTACAAGCCGATTTGGACATTCCCGCTACTGTCACCCAAATTGAAGCAGTCGGCGCCACCACTACATTAATTGTCGAAAAACTCAAAAAAGCCGCAGAAAACGGCGACATAACATCCCGCCTGGTACCTTCAGAAGCCACAGTCATGGCCCTCGGTATCCACGTCGATACAGGTTCCCTCACCTTTGAGGGCGCAACCGCGCGAGATGCAATAGCTTTAGCGTGGTTGATGGAACAGGGAGCGAGTTTGCGGGTAATCTCGGAATATGTAGAACCCGGTTTGTCTCCGCAATTGCAGGATTTACTGAGAGAAGCGTTGGAAAATTTGCGATCGCAAACTTTGCATGGTTATACAGTAGCTTCAGTATTACTATCGACTGAATCTTACGTGCCCGGACTTTCGGCGCTGGCTTCTCGCTTGCTCGATTTAACTGAAACCGATGCTCTACTTTTAGGTAATGTCTATAAATTGAGCGAAAACGACAGCAATCGCAACATCGCTGAATCCGCAGTTTCCAACCGCTTAGCTATTATCGGTCGATCGCGCATCGAAGGCACAAACCTCAGCGAATTGTTCAAACCTTTCGGCGGTGGAGGGCACGCCCGCGCCGCCTCCCTCGCCACCCGCGATGTTGACGCCCTACTGACTTTAAATCAATTAACCGACCAACTCAAAGCTCAAATCCCCCACCCACCAACCGCCCGCGAATTAATGTCATCCCCAGTGCGGAGCATTCGCCCGGAAACCTCCGTAGCAGAGGCTCACCGTACCCTCCTACGCTACGGACATTCGGGGTTATCGGTGGTCGATACGGGCGATCGACTGGCGGGTATTATCTCCCGTCGCGACATTGATATTGCGCTACACCACGGTTTCAGTCACGCCCCAGTTAAGGGTTACATGACTCCGCAGCTCAAAACCATCGCCCCGGATACCTTGTTACCAGAAATTGAAGGTTTAATGGTGACATACGATATCGGGCGTTTGCCGGTGTTGGAAAACGGCAAACTGGTAGGAATTGTGACTCGCACTGATGTGTTGCGGGAATTGCACCAGCAAAAAGCCCGCGATACGAGTAGTAATTCTCAATTGTCCGATTATCCTGTATCTGAGTCGGTTGAGCAATTGTTGCGATCGGGCATTAGTAGCGAATTATGGCAATTATTGTCGATCGCGGCCAACATTGCACGAGAGCGCGGCTGGCAACTTTATATTGTCGGTGGAGCAGTCCGAGATTTACTGTTAGCGAAGGATGATAAACTGGCGCTCACAGACATTGATTTAGTAGTTGATGGCAATTGCGGCACAGACGATTCCGGCGCCGGTGTCGAATTAGCTTCAGCACTGCAAAAGCTTTACCCAGACTCGCGTTTAGACATTCACGGTCAATTTCAAACCGCCGCCTTATTGTGGCACAAAGACTCTGCTTTCGGTTCCCTGTGGTTGGATATCGCTACTGCTCGTACTGAATTTTATCCTTATCCGGCTGCAAATCCTGAAGTTGAAGCGAGTTCGATCCGTCAAGATTTGTACCGCCGAGATTTTACAATTAATGCGTTGGCTGTGCGGTTGGGTGTTCCTCGCAGTGGCGAATTGTTGGATTTTTTTGGCGGTTTGCTAGACTTGGAAGCGCGACAAATTCGAGTTTTGCACGCTAACAGTTTTATCGAAGATCCGACGCGGATTTATCGGGCTGTGCGGTTTGCGGTGCGGCTGGGATTTTCTATTGAGTCGCAGACTGAAAAATACATCCGTCACGCTTTGGAAAGCGGGATTTATTACCGCATTCAGGGGGAAAATGGCAGAGCTCCGGCTTTAGAAACTCGCCTCAAAAGTGAGTTAAAGTACATCTTGCAAGCTCCTTACTGGCAGGTTGCTTTGCAAATGCTCGGAGATTTGCAGGCTTTGCGCTGCATTCATCCTACTCTAGATTTGGATCGTCCGTTGTGGCGCCGGTTGCGTTTACTCGATCGATGTTTTATCAGAAGGAAGAAGGAAGAAGGAAGAAGGAAGAAGGAAGAAGGAAGAGGGAAGAAGGAAGACGAAAGAGGGAAGAAGGAAGACGAAAGAGGGAAGAAGGAAGAAACAATGCCCAATGCCCAATGCCCAATGCCCAATGCCCAATTCCCAGTTATCAATATTCCCGATTGGCTGATGCGGCTGGAAGTTGCGATCGCTTATTTAGCACCGGAATATCGAGTTAAGGTGGCTACAAATCTTCAGTTACCTACTGACAGTATTAAGCGGCTGGAAGTTTTGGAAGCTGGAAATCAGGAATTAACAAAGGGTTTACTGAAGTGTAATTTACCCAGTCAATTGGTTTTTCTGTTGAGGAATTATGAGTTGCCGCTGTTAATTGCGATCGCCCTCCAAAGCCCCCGAAGTGCGCGCCGCCAGATTTGGGAATACCTCACCCGCTGGAAAAATGTTGAGTCTCCTTTAAATGGCAACGATTTGAAGGCTTTGGGTTACAAGCCCGGGCCTGGGTTTAAACTGATGTTGGATGATTTGTTGGCGGCGAGGTTGAATGGCGATTTGGGCGATCGGGCTGCTGCTATCTCTTTCTTAGCACAACATTATCCTCAATAGACTTGCATTGCACTCATTCCACCACGATCTTGCAATTATCTGCGCTGCATCTGTGTTCATCTGCCTTAAATCTGCGGTGACTGTATCCAACGCCGAACTTTTTCCTTGTTTATTCACAAGCCATCGTCGCACATTATAAATATTCTCATAATTAACGTGAAAACCCAGCGCCCCCCTGCTTTAATCGCAATTGTCCTTTACAAAAGTTTTGTTGCTTCCCTGCTGACAGTAACTTCGATAGCCTTGCTTTTGGCACTTAAAAATCATGAAGCTTTGGAAGATTTTTCCGAGTCTTTTTTCTTAGAAACCAAACTAAAAATAGTCGAATATTTATTAGATAAAATTCTAAGTCTTAAGCAAAATACCTTACTATTTAGCGGGGTTGCCGCCGGACTGTATGCAATTATAACTGCTGTAGAAGCCATTGGTTTGTGGTACGAAAAAGGCTGGGCAACCATCTTAGTGGTAGTGCTGGTAGGAATTAGTATACCACCAGAAATATATGAGTTATTTCATGGTGTCACCGTACTTAAATTAGTGGCATTCATCTTAAATGTGGCTGTGCTGTGGTACTTGCTGCACCATTTGCCGACACACGGCAAAAAAGCTTAAATTTGACCGCAGTTAGCGATCGCCCCATACCCGATTCTTAACGTTTTTTGCCCGTACAGAGCTTGTAAAAGAATTTGTTTAAAGCATCTCCCTTGCAGCTATAGCAATCAATACAGCGGTGAGGACATAAATAACCTCATGAATAGAGCCGATATCCCATAGCAGAAACCGTTTGATTTCCTTGACGAAGCAACTCTTCGACTTCGCGAGCGCGCAAGCTGTCCACTCTTCGACTCCCCTCGACTTCGCGGGCGGGCAAGTCGCTTTTCGCGCTCTTCTGTCAAGCGGTCAACTGTCCACTGCTATAGAACCCATTTGACATCTTTGAGTTTTTGGGTTGGGTGACGAGAAATACCGAGATTAACTCGGTTTCTGAGATTTACACCCGGGGCAAGAAACCGGGTTTCTACGAGTTTTTGGGTTGGGTGACGAGAAATACTCCTAGAAACCCGGTTTCTGAGATTTACGCAGAATAGATCTCAAATGGGTTCTATAGAAGTCGCCCTCAACTGTCAACCCAACTACCGCGCTCTTCAGGCTCTTCTGTCAACTGTCAACTCTCAATTGTCTTAACAATCGCCAATTATCTTAACTCACAATTCTGTTAATAAGTCAACTAAGATTTTAAATCTTTACAATCATGGAAGTTTTGTAAAGATTTGCTAAACAAAAAAGGGGTGATACCCCCCATGATTTATATTAAGAGCATATAGATGCACCCTGATGGCTTTCCCGTTCCACAAGAGCGGGATTTTTATTGCCAAAATATTGTATTAAGATTTAACAGGGTTGGTATAGAAAGATACTTCAAGCCCTGACAAGTATTGGTGAAAAATTCCCAGAACACGATCGCCCGCTCTCCAAAAACTCCGACTAAAACCCAAAACTAGGGCGCAGGTCGATCGAATAGGGAGCCTCAAGGAGCGAAATGACCCAAAGGCGGTAGCATAGTTTGGGAACCGGCATCAACTAAAGATGAACTTAGCGCCAGCAACAGCCCTGCAACAGGGCAAATATCAAATTAACGCGACTTTAGGCATAGGAGGGTTCGGCATTACTTACCGAGCTGTCCACACCCGTTTAAACCAAACCGTCGTACTCAAAACCCTCAACGAAAGTCTGCGCCAACACCCAGCATCGGCGCAGTTTCAGCAGCAATTTCTTGCCGAAGCCCGACGCCTGTCTCGATGTCAGCATTCCAACATCGTCAGGATCGTGGATTTTTTTGAAGAAGCTGGACAATCTTTTATCGCGATGGACTACATTCCGGGCAAAACTCTCGCCCAGATAGTCGAAACCGGTCAACCGCTGCCAGAAGCCCAGGCCCTGCACTACATCAGGCAGATAGCCTCAGCGGTAAGTAAAGTTCATGACAGCGGATTGTTGCACGGAGACATCAAGCCAGCAAATATTATCCGGCGAGCCGATTCTCATCTAGTAATGTTGATAGACTTCGGCGTTG
This sequence comes from Microcoleus sp. bin38.metabat.b11b12b14.051, assembly GCF_013299165.1. Taxonomy (NCBI): domain Bacteria; kingdom Bacillati; phylum Cyanobacteriota; class Cyanophyceae; order Oscillatoriales; family Microcoleaceae; genus Microcoleus; species Microcoleus sp. bin38.metabat.b11b12b14.051. Next base: position 19,143 of record NZ_JAAFKD010000045.1, on the reverse strand, counting down.
CTCGCGACTTTAGCGCCGGCACCAAACAAGCGCACACTAACTTACTGTGTCCGGGTTACGCGCCGATCGAACAATACCTCTATGACGGTAAATGTACGCCCGCCACAGACATCTATGCGATCGCAGCCACCCTATATTACTTGCTCTGCGGCGTGCCACCCGTAGCAGCACCCCTGCGCGATCGAATTGGGCTAGCTCAGTTGCGACAATTTCAACCCAACCTCAGCCCCCAAATCGAGCGAGCAATCCTTCAGGGACTCGAAACCGACCCCGACAAACGCCCTCAGACAGTAGAAAATTGGCTTACCATGCTGCAACAAAAAGAGCGAGTACCAGCAGAGAGAACCAGCAAGCAAAGTCTGCGATTGCCCGCACCTCCCCCGCCGCAGTTGACTTTGCTAGCATTTGTGGTGACGGCTGCAATTGCAGGGTGGATGGGTTTTGACCTCGCATGGCGCTACAACAGCAGCAGTGTCAGCAGCAATGGCCCCAAAACTCAATCTTTCCCATCCCTGGAAGATTTACTCAAATCCCAAGATATGTCAGCGCCGATGTTTGGCGAGCCCTCAGTCGAAAGCAGCCCTGTGCCGCCGCTCGTACTCAACAAACGTCCCAAACCAACCTCAGACAGCAGCAACATTCCAGAACCGATCGAGTCCCCAGCCGCTAGCGATCGAGTTTCTGAGTCTCCAAGCCCAGAAACGAACGCCGCAGAGCCGTCAGCGTCACCTTCGGCATCTCCGACTCCCGATCCCGAACAGCAGCTTTCTGAGTCCCCCATTCCCGAAGCGAACACCCAAATCGAGCCAGCACCCAAACCAGCTCCCGCACCGGTACCCTCCGTTGCACCCCTGCCCCCCGAATCTCCCAGCTACTCGTCCCCCACACCCGCACCGCCTGCTGCTAACACTGCTGACACCCTGTCGCCGTCGGAATCTTCCCCGCCAGCCCCGCCAATACCCGCCTCCCCTGAACCTGCGATACCGAGCCGCAGCGGCAGCAATTCCGATAGTTCGATCGCGCCTTACTCGCCGCCTCCTGTTCCAGAACCGACTGTTCCTGTTCCAGAACCGACTACAAATTAGGATTGTTTGGGTTTCTTAAATGTACCGATCGATACTTGGTTTTATGACTCATCGAAATCCATTTATTATCCAGAAAACACTGTTTTTTTAACCCACATACTATCGTTCATACTCGATAAAATTGGCATTTTTTTATACAGAAATTGTGGTTAATAGTAATTTTTAATATGGTGAACTACACCGTAAAAATTGCCTAATTATCAATCGCTATTTACCCGATAGGGGCGACAATCAAAACCCCTGCTATTCGGAAAATAGATAATTTTTTGGATGCTAAAGCAGTTCGAGATATCATATCGGGTATTGACCAATTAATCCCTCAATCACGAAATCACCAAATCACCAAATCTAAAATCGCATAACCTGTACCTCACATTTTTGAGACTCGGGTATATATTTGAGGAAATTAAATCTATATGTCGCTCGCCCGAGGCCACCGAGACAACCTAGCTAGACCAAAGCTGAGAATCCAACCCGTTGTCTCGGTGGGGCCCGGGATCGTTCGATCGCGCCCCCTGAAAAAAGTTGTTTGTTTCGCACGCGGCCAGGGCAGCGCATCATTTTTCCCAAACTTCCTGTCTTTGGGAACAAGCACCATCGGGGATAAGCAAGTTATAATTTGTGGCGGAAGCGCACAGAGATTTTTTTTATGAGTAAACCCCCCGTTCATGCCTTTTTTGTAGGCAGAGCACTTGCCGAAGCACTGTACGAGCAATTAGAAAGCGCAGCAACCAACGCTTTCTCAGAACTCGGCAAATTTGACGCCGAGCAAAGAGAACGCCTGCGGCAGTTCACCGATCGAGTTGTGGAACGGGCGAATCGAGCAGCCGATGAGGCTACCCAGACTAGAACTGGCACTGCAACTACCAGCACTACCATAGAAGACATCCATCCGGGCGAGCTGCAAGCGACTATTGACGAGCTGCGCGCCGAAGTGGCATTGGTGCGATCGGAATTACAGCGCTACCGCAGCAGTTTGCCCTAACGCGCCGCCGACTCCCCACAAGGGATAGCTGCGCTTCACAACGATCGCAACAACCAACTATTGACTGATTTCTATGCGAGCGCAAAGCGATGCGCTCCTGCGCTCCTTCCTTCCTGCCATCAAAACAACTTAAAATAAGCAATTTGGGAACCCAAGTGTCTGCTCTCCTTGATGACTCTGTTAATCGCCAGCGCTCCCTCAAGCAGGCTGCCGAGGCCGATGAGCCGAAAACTGCTAGTAAATCCTACAAAAGTAAAGCTTATCGCTGGAATCGCGAAAAATACTCCCGGCAGCGGCGCTTCTTCGACATTTGGGCCTTTGTCCTGTTGTGGCTGTCTTCGCTGTGGCTCGACAGCAAAAACTGGAGCTACTGGGGAGGCGTGACTGAAGAAAAGAAAGTTGCCAGACGGCGCTTTCAAGCAATCTGGGTGCGAGAAACCCTACTGGATTTGGGCCCGACTTTCATAAAAGTTGGACAACTATTTTCCACCCGCGCTGACTTGTTTCCAGCAGAATTTGTTGAGGAACTTTCTAAACTCCAAGATAAAGTGCCTGCTTTCAGCTACGAGCAGTTAGAGGTAATTGTCGAACAAGATTTGGGCAAGACTGTTGGGGAACTCTACCGCAGCTTTGACCCCGTACCCCTGGCCGCTGCCAGTTTGGGTCAGGTACACAAAGCTCAACTGCATTCAGGCCATGAAGTAGTGGTTAAGGTACAGCGGCCTGGACTGCGAAAGCTGTTCGAGATCGATTTGCAAATTCTTAAGGGAATTGCCCGCTATTTTCAAAACCATCCTAAGTGGGGCCGCGGCCGAGATTGGCTCGGGATTTATGAGGAATGCTGTCGCATTCTCTGGCTGGAAATTGACTATCTCCATGAAGGCCGCAATGCTGATACTTTTCGGCGCAATTTTAGCGACTGCGACTGGGTGCGGGTGCCTAGGGTTTACTGGCGCTACGCGGCTCCGCGAGTCCTGACTTTGGAATACCTGCCGGGAATTAAAATCAGCCACTACGAGGCTCTCGAAGCGGCCGGGATCGATCGCAAGTTAATCGCTCAGTTGGGCGCCAAAGCTTATTTGCAGCAGTTGCTCAACGACGGCTTTTTTCACGCTGACCCCCACCCCGGCAATATCGCTGTTAGTGCTGACGGCTGTCTGATTTTCTACGATTTTGGCATGATGGGTCAAATTCAGTCCAACGTCCGCCAAGGACTGATGGAGACTCTCTACGGCATTGCTTCTAAGGACGGACAGAGGATTATGGATTCTCTGATCGAATTAGGTGCTTTGGTGCCTACGGGTGATATGAGTCCGGTGCGCCGATCGATCCAGTATATGCTGGATAACTTCATGGACAAGCCTTTTGAAAATCAGTCCGTGGGCGCCATTACAGACGACCTTTACGATATTGCCTACAACCAACCTTTTCGCTTCCCAGCTACTTTTACCTTTGTGATGCGAGCTTTTTCCACCATCGAAGGGGTGGGCAGAGGCTTAGATCCAGAGTTTAATTTTATGGAGGTGGCACAACCTTTTGCCATGCAGCTTATGAGTAATGGAAATGGCTATGACGCTAGTGGCAGCATTTTTAACGAAATCGGCCGTCAGGCGGCTCAGGTGAGTTCGACTGCTTTGGGTTTGCCGCGCCGGATTGAGGAGACGATTGACAAGCTCGAACAGGGTGATTTGCGAATTCGCGTCCGTTCCGCCGAAACAGAGCGCTTGCTCCGCCGCATGAGCAGCGCTCAAGTCAGCACGAATTACGCTATGTTGATGAGTGCTTTTACTGTCTCGGCAACAATTATGTTTGTCAGCAATCTAGTCTGGCCGGCTGCGGGTTTGGCAGTGCTGGCGGCTGGTGCGGGGTTGGCTATGGTGCGCGTCTTCAAGCGGATCGATCGTTTGGACAGGATGTCATAATTTTGCAATGTCAAATTAGCAATTTTAATTTGAGATTTCTCACCAGCCAAAATTTGAAAAGTGAACGTTCAGTTTTGGCTGGCCAACCACAGATTTGTCAGCTCGATTAGCATAACAATGAAAGTTCGTAGTGCGGACTTTAGTCCGCAGCCTTGGAGCGGACTAAAGTCCGCACTACAAACCTTAATTATTGCGGTCAATCGACCCGATATGATAGTTTAAGCCGGAAATCTTCTCGATGTTTAGGGATTTTTGAATTGATTTTGGCAACAGCCAGTTTAGCTTGGCGTCGCTATTTTGTAGCCTGATATTGTTGGCGATATAATTTGCATTATTTGCGCTTCAGGTTTCCTTCGTGTTTTCTAAGATGTCGAGGGTTAAGTGCTTTGCTCGCATCCTTGATTAACCAACTGTTTAAACCTTGGAATAAATAGGATGTTAAAGCATAACATCCGGTATTTGCGAGTTACAACCTCTATATTTTGTTAAGAAACTAGATTTCCGATTCTACATCAGGTAAGGAACCAAAATTTAATAATTTAAACACCTCATATAATCCTTTTTCCTATAAGCTGCGATGTATAGCAACCGCCACGTCGGTGAGGACATAAATAACTTCATGAATAGAGCTGATACCCGTGAGTCATCAATGGTTTGATTCGGGTTATGCAACTGTCAACTGTCCACTCTTCGACTTCGCTCTTCGGGCAAGCTGTCAACTGTCAACTGCTATAAAACTAGGCTATTTCTAAAAATATTAGTTATCCGGTTATTCCTGGTAACAGTAAAATCAATTAAATTATTGAATTTTCATTCCTAAGTGCCAAGTTGTATATTTAATGACATGACCAATGAAAAGTGAAAATATTATCAGTTTTGGTGCGATCGCCAAAAACCCGGCTTCTTTCGAGAAGAAACCGGGTTTTGATCTAATCTATGGGATAGATTTCAATCTATAGAAATCATGCTGAGAACCCCGGTCTTTCAAGCCGGGGATGAAAGCTAGTGGCAGCTTTTAAGCTGCGAGTCAAGATTTTGCACTCTTCGGGGAATACACCTACAAAACGCTATATAATTTTGTAGGAGGTGATTGAACCATGTTGAGTTTAACTTACGAGTATAAGGCAATGCCCACGGGGGAGCAAGTTCAGCTCATCGAGCAGACTTTAACGGTTTGTCGAAAAGTGTGGAATTTTGCCCTGCGTGAGCGCAAAGACTGGATTAATTCTCGTAAGTGCCCGATCAACGCTTGTTCAATTACTTCGGAATACATCATTCCTGCGGACGCACCCTACCCAAACTACTATGAGCAAGCCAATACGTTAACTCGCGCCAAAACGCAATATCCAGAACTTAAGACTGTCAACGCGCAAGTGTTGCAACAGGTTTTGAGAAAACTGGAGACTGCGTTTGTGGATATGAAGCGTAAAGGCATGGGGTTTCCTCGGTTCAAGAACCGTTATCGGCTGCGGTCATTTGTTTATCCGCAATTGGGTAAAGCTCAATTCTTGAAAGGGAATCAGATCAAGTTACCGCAGTTGGGATGGGTGGATTATGTCAAGTCGCGTGAGATACCCGATGGCTTCGTGGTGAAGCAAGTTCGGGTTGTGCCCAAGGCTTCGGGGTACTCAGGGATGCTGACGCTGGAATCTGATGTGAGTGTGCCTGATCCCGTTCCTTGGGGGCATCCACGCGGGATTGATTTGGGTCTAGATAAGTTTGCGGCGACCTCTGATGGTGAATTGATTGATCGTCCTCGGTTTCTCAAGACTCTGCAACGTGAGCTTAAATTGCTACAACGCAGACTGAGAAACAAGAAGAAGGGTTCTAACAATCGCCATAAGCTGAATCAGAAAATTGCCAGGTTGCATCAGCAGATATCGGATACTCGCAAGGATTGGCATTTTAAGTTGGCTCACAAGCTTTGTGACGATGCTGGAATGCTGTTGGTCGAAGATATCAACTTCATCTCCTGGGCAAAAGGGATGCTGGGCAAACATACCTTAGATGCTGGGTTTGGGCAATTTGTTTCAATCCTGGAATGGGTGTGTTGGAAACGGGGTGTTTATTTTGCCAAAGTGAACAAGGATTACACCTCGCAAGTTTGCCCTAATTGTGATGCTCACACGGGGAAGAAGGACTTGAGCGATAGGCTTCATGCTTGCCCGGAGTGTGGATACACCACCCATCGGGATGTAGCAGCAGCGCAAGTGATTCGTAATCGGGGTGTAGAGAGCCTGTCTGCGGTGGGACGCATCGTGGACATAAAAGAAGTTGCCTGTGGAGGCGGTCTGACGGGGACTGGTAACAGTCTAGTTAAGAGCCAAAGAGACAGGAAGAAGGGTTACGAAGCGCGGCTTCAGCCCGCTTCGTAACATCCTTTGAGAATCCCTGTGCATTTATGCCAGGGAGTCGTCAACTACAGTAGTTTCGTGGTAGTAACGCCATTACTTGTGAGTGGATTAGCTGGGCTGGTAAGAGAAGTAACTAACAGGTTCTTGTCCATAGCAGCAAGGCTGGCATCGGGAACAATATTATTAACACTGCTTGCCGTCTTAACACCAGTAACTGATTGAGTTGTACTGAGACTTAGAGGAGCAAAGAAACCGTTATTACCGTAGATGAGTATGTCATCATCGGTTTGACCACCAAAGTTCATCATACTAGAAATGGAACCGCCATTGATTAATGGATCGCTAGGGTTCGTCTTCGTGGTAGTTGGGGCGAGAATGCTGGCGCTAGTACCTGCTGGTAATTGGACAGCATTAGTGTTAGTTGCTGTCAAAATGCTGGTGCTAGTACCTGCTGGTGTCACAGGATTGTTGGCAGTAGTTGCTGTCAGAATGCTGGCGCTAGTACCTGCTGGTGACTGATTGGAAGTTGGAGTTGCTGATGCAGGAACAGTATTGTTTTGCACACCGGGCAAGTTCGGATTAATACTGCCAGTCATCGAATCGTCAGCATCAACAGAAACACCTGTTAACGGATCGATATTTGATGGAGTATTGAAGGCTTGAGGTAGGGCGCCGTTGTAGCTGTAGGAGACAAAACGAGAACTGTCAATTTGAGTGAATTGAACGTCTTTTAAGACGGCTAATTGTTCGCCACTGTCTGCAATGGTAATCAAAGAATCGTTGGTAAAACCGTTCGCACCTTGGGAAATCTTGATTTGGTCAAAGGTGAGATTGCCGTTGAGTCCGAGATAATCTCGATCGACTTGGAAGGAGAAAATCTGATCTACTCCGGCATTTGGCCCGATGACAAACAAATCGCTAGTGATGCCTCCAAACAGCGTATCTTCGCCATTTTCGCCGTTGAGGACGTTGTTACCTTCGCCACCATAGAGGAGGTCATTGCCGTCGTTACCGTTCAAGGTATCGTTGCCGCTACTGCCATTTAACAAGTCGTTGCCGCCCCCGCCATTCAGGATGTCGTCACCGGTACCAGCATCAAGACTGTCATCGCCTAAATCGCCGAACAGGTAGTCGTTTCCAACTTCTCCACTTAGCAAGTCGTTGCCACAACCGCCATCGAGGGTGTCGCGGCCAGCACCTCCCAGCATGGTGTCATCGTCGCATTGACCGAGTAATAAGTCGTTGCCGGCACCTCCTCCCATGAAGTCGTTCCCAAAACCACCGAACAGCGTATCGTTGCCAGAATCGCCTGTCAGGGTGTCGTCGCCGGAGTCGCCGTAAACTAAGTCGTTGCTGGCGCCGCCATCCATCAAGTCAGTTTCATCACCGCCGTAGAGGGTGTCTTCGCCAACTTCGCCGAAAATCGTGTCTTGCCCTTCACTGCCGGAAATTTGGTCATTTCCAGCGCCTCCGAACAGTTTGTCATCATCGATGCTGCCGTCGATTTTGTCGTCGCCAGCCCCTCCCAGTAATTGGTCGTTCCCTGTACCGCCGAAGAGTTCGTCGTTGCCGGCGCCGCCGTCGATGGTGTCGTAGCCGGAACCGCCGTCGATTTTGTCGTCGCCTGCTTCTCCGAAAATTTTGTCGTCGTCTTCGTTGCCCCAAACGTTGTCGTTGCCTGCGTTGGCGTTGATGAAGTCGTTGCCGGCTTGACCCCAAATGTTGTCGTTGCCGTCGCCGCCGAATACCGAGTCGTCGCCACTTCCGGCATCGATGTTGTCGTTGCCGGTTTGTCCGAAGATGGTGTCAATGTTGTCGCCGCCGTAAATTTCGTCGTTGCCGCGGCCGCCATCGATGAAATCTCGGTCTTCGCGGCCGTAGATTTCGTCGTCGCCGTCGTTGCCAAATACGGTGTCGTTGCCGGTTCCGCTGTCGATGAAGTCGTTGTCTTCGTTTCCTTGGATGCTGTCGTTGCCGGATTGACCGAAAATTCGATCGACTCCTTCACCACCAGACAAGGTATCGTTGTTTGCGCCGCCATCGATGAAGTCGTCACCGCTGTTACCTTCGGCGAAATCGTTGCCGTCGTTGCCGTAAAGTCGATCGCGCCCTGCGCCACCACTCAAGCTATCATCGCCTGCGTTGCCTTCTAGGTAGTCGTCTCCGTTGTTACCAAAGAGGGTATCAGTACCGATTTGACCGAAAAGTCGATCGTCCCCTTCGCCACCATCCAGACTGTCATTGCCGGCTTCACCCCAGAGAACGTCATCTCCGGTTTGTCCCAACAGCGTATCGTTGTTGTCACCGCCCCAGAGTTCGTCATTATCGGCATTGCCTTCTAAAAGGTCATCGCCTGCGCGGCCGTACAATTTATCGCGGCCGTCGTTGCCGAACAGAGTATCGTTTTCAGTACCGCCGTCAACCATGTCGTCACCGCTACCGCCGGAGAGAGTGTCTTTACCCGCTTCACCGTAAACGTTGTCGCTATCATTACCACCATCGAGAATGTCGTCGCCGGTGCCGCCGAACAGGGTATCGCTGCCGGATTCTCCTAGCAAACTGTCGCCGTCGTCGCCTCCCCAGAGAGTGTCGCTGTCGTTGCCACCGAGGATGGTATCGAGGCCTGCTTGTCCGTAGAGGCGATCGCTTCCTTCATTGCCCTGTAGCAAATCATTCCCCAAACCGCCATCGACAATATCGTCGCCGCGACTGCCGAGAACCGTATCGTCACCAGCTTGTCCGAACAAACTATCGTTATTGTCGCCACCGTCTAGGAAGTCGTTACCATCGCCGCCTTCGAGGGTGTCATTTTCGCTACCGCCATCGAGGGAGTCGTTACCGAGTTCGCCGAAAAGTCGGTCAGTTCCTGAGTTGCCTTCGAGGATGTCATCGCCACCGCTACCGTAGAGAGTATCGCTGTCAGATTGACCGAGAAGGGTATCGTTTCCTTCGCCGCCCAGCAGGGAATCATCGCCGGAACCGCCTTCTAGTAAGTCGCTGCCAGCTTGACCGTATAATGTATCGCGATCGTTCCCGCCGTAGAGACTGTCATTGCCATCGCCTGCATTCAGGATGTCATCGCCGTTTTCGCCGTAGAGGTAGTCATCGCCAGCTTGGGCGAATAAGGTGTCATTGTCTTGACCACCATAAAGTAGGTCGTTGCCACTGCCAGCATCAAGTAAATCTTTACCGTCGCCACCGTAGAGACTGTCATTACCTTCGGCTGCATCCAGGATGTCATTGCCAGATTCCCCAAACAGTTTGTCGTCGCCAGCTTTACCGAGTAAAGTGTCCTCGTCTTGACCACCATAAAGTAAGTCATTACCGCTGCCCGCATCAAGAAAGTCTTTGCCATCGGCCCCGTAGAGACTGTCATTGCCATCGCCTGCATTCAGGATGTCATTGCCCGCTTCCCCAAATAGGTTGTCATCGCCAGCTTGGGCTAATAAAGTGTCATCATCTTGACCACCCCAAAGTTGGTCGTTGCCAATACCCGCATCAAGGATATCTTTGCCGTCGCCACCGTAGAGATTGTCATTGCCTTCTGCTGCATTGAGGGAGTCGTTGCCGCCTTCCCCAAACAGGTTGTCATCGCCGGCTTTGCCGAGTAAAGTGTCATCGCCTTGACCTCCATAAAGTAGGTCGTTACCAATGCCAGCATCAAGGAAGTCTTTGCCGTCGCCACCGTAGAGTTTGTCGTTACCTTCTGCTGCATCGAGGGAGTCGTCGCCCGCTTCGCCGTAGAGGTTGTCGTCGCCTTCTTTACCGAGGAGGATGTCGGCATCGTCGCCGCCGTAGAGTTCGTCATTGCCGAGGCCTGCGTTGAGGGTGTCTTTGCCGGTGCCGCCGTAGAGGTAGTCGTTGCCGATGCCTGCATCTAGGGTGTCGTCGCCTGCATCGCCGCTGAGGGTGTCGTTGCCCGCTTCGCCGATGAGAGTGTCTTTGTCGTCGCCGCCGAACATTTCGTCGTCGCCGGTGCCACCGTATATGAGGTCGGTGTCTCCTTCTCCGTAGAGTTTGTCGTTGTCGCTTTCCCCGTAGATGGTGTCTTTGTCTTCGCCGCCGTAGATGTTGTCATTGCCTGCGCGTCCGTAGAGTTGGTCGTTGCCAGCATTGCCGTAGATGGTGTCGTTGCCGTAGCTGCTGTCGTTGCTGCCGCTGTCGCCGGAGACAAAATCATCGCCAGTACCTGCGTCTACGAAGTCGCTGCCGTCGCCGCCGTACACAAAGTCGTTGCCGGCTTCACCGTAGAGAGAGTCTTCTCCCTGATTGCCAAAAATCCTGTCGCTACCTGTACCGCCGGAAATTTCGTCATTGCCGAATTCGCCGTAAAGTTGGTCGTTGCCGTCGAGGCCCTTGATTTTATCGTCGCCGCTACCGCCAGTGAGAGTGTTGGCGTTTTTGTCGCCTGTAATGTCGTCGTTGAATTCGGAACCGACAACGTTTTCGACTCCGGTAATGGCATCATTTGCACCGGAACCGTCGGTGGCTGTACCTGTTTCGAGGTTGACGGTGACACCGTTGAAGTCGCGGCGGTAGCTGACAATATCTATGCCTTCTCCGCCATCAAAGCTGTCATTTCCTTGGTGGCCGATGAGGATGTCATTTCCGGCTAAGGCTTTGATTTGATTGTCTTTGCTGTTGCCAATCAGGATGTCATCAAAGCGTGTACCAGTGATGTCTTCTAAATTGGTTAGCTTGTCCGTGTTGCCGAAACCGTCTTTGGCTGCGCCGGAGTCGATTTCAAAGTCGCGTTCTAGGTCGGTGTAAAATTGGTCGGGGTTGGCTGGATTTACGGCTTGTCTCGCCCGTTGTCTTTTGTTGTGTTCGTAGGTTTGGCTTTCATCGATGTTGACAATGACTCCGTTTGGTGAGTTATCGTAGTTAACTCGATCGACTCCTTCACCGCCATCAATTAAATCATCGCCTGCTTCTGCTGTTAAGAAGTCATTGCCAGTACCGCCGTAAAGTTCGTCGTTGCCAGCATTGCCATTGAGAGTATCTTCGCCAGCTTGACCTAAAAGTACGTCGTCATCGGCCCCGCCAAACAGAGTATCTTTGCCATCGCCACCATCGATCAAGTCTTTGCCGTCTTCGCCAAACAGGGAGTCATCGCCAGCTTGTCCGAAAATATCGTCATCGTCGGCCCCGCCAAAAATCGTGTCTTGGTCATTGCCACCTTCCAGCCAGTCGTTGCCGGTGTTGCCTTCGATTAAGTCGCTGCCGGCTTGTCCGTAGATTTCGTCATCGCCTTCGTTGCCTTGGAGGTAGTCTTGGCCGTTGCCGCCATCAATGAAATCGTCGCCGGTGTTTCCTTGTTGGGTGTCGCTACCGTCGCCGCCGTAGAGGATGTCATCGCCTTCGTTGCCTTGGATTAAGTCGCGGCCGCTGCCACCTTCGGCGTAGTCTTCGCCTTCGTTGCCTTGGATGAAGTCGTTGCCAGCTTGGCCGTAGAGTTTGTCGTTGCCAGCATCGCCATTTAGGATGTCATCGCCTGTACCGCCATCGAGAATATCGTCATCATTTCCACCGCTGAGGATATCGTTGTCATCACCACCGTAGATGATGTCGCTTCCACCTTGACCGTAGAGTGTATCTTCACCCTGTTCGCCGTAAATGGTGTCGTGACCGTAACCACTATCGCCGGAAACCCAGTCTTTGCCTTTGCCAGCATAGATGATGTCGTCATCGTTACCGCCGTGAATGCTATCATCTCCGTCTTGTGAATAAATTATGTCTTTACCTTCACCTCCATTTATCGTGTCTTTACCTTCGCCTCCAATTATGGTGTCTTCATTATCACCCCCTTCGATAAAGTCATTACCATTGCCGCCATCTAAATAATCTTTGCCTGCGTTACCAACTAAAAGGTCTGAACCTCCTAGTCCATAAAAGTAGTCATTGCCTGCACCGCCACGCATTGTATCAGCATATCGTTGGGTTCCTGGTGCTACTGGCCCTACAAAAGGGGAAGATTCATGATTGGTTCCAAAGATCGCCTCAACATCAACTAAAACATCTTGATTTCCATAACCATCTGTGACCCGGTAAACAGCGGAACCACCTACAGTCCCTGCACTTACATTAATTGCTTTAGGGTCTTCTGAGTAATCAGCAATATCTGATCCAAATCCACCATCCAAAAAGTCGTAACCAGAGCCACCAACTAAAGTATCTAAGCCTGATTCTCCGTGTAAAACATCATTTTTTTCATTGCCAATTAACAAATCATCAGTTGAAAGCCCTTTCAGAAAATCACCTTTATCCGTGCCTATAAGCACACCTGATTGCCCATCATTAATGATTTGACCAGAAAAGTAAAATCCTTCGGGATGCAGTTGATAGAAAAAATCCTCAAAGCTCTTTTTGACATCCGGGTTAGGCAAATATTTTTTACTGAGGTCGTGGTCGCCAATAGACCTCAAGTTCCCAAGCTGGAAAGTATCCAATATTTTCTTCATTTTATCCCGATTTGATAGCCCAGAATTGTATTGCAAATCGGTAATTGGATCTTGACCTTCAATAAACGGAGCAATTTTGTTGTTTCCTAAAGACAAGGATGAATAGTTGGTTGGCGATCCAAGGGAAATAATTCTTACCTTCTCTTGGTTTAAATTACGCAGCCCATCCTCAATAAAAAAGTTACCCTGAGAGTGGCCAACAAATATTACTGATTGGTTATTATTTCCTAACCAATTAGTTGCACCTGTTAGAGTTCCGACATTATCTAACCATAATTCGTTGACCTTGGGACTAGCTGGAGAGTCCTTTTTATCTTCCCAGAATTGGCTAAGAGCTTCAGCGAGATCGCTAGCTGGATCTTTGCCTAACCTTGTAACTAAGTCATCCAGCTTTCCATAAAGATTCAGAAAATCTGCTATGGGAGCAATAGTATTCCCGTTAAGGAGAGTTAAATTTTTACCATCCTCATTAAGAAATTTTACTCCTTTATAGCCTTCATATGAATCTGAGATATTGTGATGTGCTGCAAAATCAGGAGCATTGTAACCAACACCAAGGAATGGGTCGTCGTCTATAGAAGGCTTTTTACCATTTATAGGAGGTAAAGAATCCCAAAAACTTCTAAAACCTTGAAGAGCGGTATCATATAAAATTGGCGAGAGAACGTTTCTCAAATTCTGAAAATTATCTAAAACTTCATCCACGCCTTGATCCCATCCATCTGTTACTTGGTCTTTGGTATTATTATGTGTTGCTACATAATTATCAATTGAACTGGGGATGCCTAGATTTAAATAGTCTAGAGAAAAGGTGTTAGATACGTTGTTTTTTTGCTTTTTGAAACCATCTGCATCTGTCCATATACCATTAACAAAGTAAACTCTTGTTTTCCCACGTTCCTCAATAAGATTTTTCAAAACCGCATCAGCATTCCAGGTGTAATCGTTTGAATTAGTAGCCATGATTATTGTCCTCTCGTAGTAGATACAAAGTGTGCTGAAAATTGACAAAAAGACTCCGCCGACACGCACAGACGTGTCACATTTACCGAATTTGCTCGCCTGAAAATTAGGGTCGATCGCCCTTCAAGTCATTTCAAGTCAGTTAAGGTATTGTTAAAAAGCTCGATCGCCCGCAACAACCGCAGACAACCGCTAAAACCGGATTAGCTTAAAACCCGTATATCTACGCAAAACATACTGAGTGCTCGTGCGTAAACATCGAAAAACATCGAAAAATCGTCAAACATACCCAAAACACCCCCGAAATTAATAAATTCAATGTTGAAGCGCGATCGCCCCAACCGCCTAACTGTCGCTTACATTTACTTATCAGGGCTGACTCCGTAGTTTTATGCAAAATCTCAATTTATTTTGAGAAAGTTCTGCAAAGACTCCGTGAAAGCACCGAAAAGAGCTGTTTTGGGAGTTGAAGGGCGATCGCCGCAACCGCCTAACTGTTGCTTACATTTACTTATCAGGGCTGACTCGGTAGTTTTATGCAAAACTCAACTTTTTTTTGGTAAAGCTTTGTAAAGACTCCGTGGAAGCACAGAAACAGAGGTTAGGACTGATGCGCGGGTGGCCAGAAACCGGGTTTTTACGAAAATTATTCGCTGTTAGCAGGAGATTAGGCTAAAAACCCGGTTTCTTGAGCTTGGTGCGTCAGTCCTCATTTACTTATCAGGGCGGACTCGGTAGTTTTATGCAAAACTCAACTTTTTTTTGGTAAAGCTTTGTAAAGACTCCGTGAAAGCATCGAAACAGAGGTTAGGACTGATGCGCGGGTGGCCAGAAACCGGGTTTTTACGAAAATTATTCGCTGTTACCAAGAGATTAGGCTAAAAACCCGGTTTCTTGAGCTTGGTGCGTCAGTCCTCATTTACTTATCAGGGCGACTCGGTAGTTTTATGCAAAACTCAACTTTTTTTTGGTAAAGCTTTGTAAAGACTGCGTGGAAGCACTGAACAAGTTTGCCGCTGCGGTTTAGTGCCTCTCACCGAGAAGGGTTTTGGTCTTTAGAACCATCGACTCAAGACATTACAACGGAAAGCAGAAATACTTTTCCCAGCCTCTTTGTAGGTTGAGGAAATAATAGCAAATGACTGATTCCATACCCAACGGACACGATCGCAAGCTGGCGCTACATGACTTTCTTGTTTTTGGCTGGGATACATTGTGAACTACCCGCCAGCAATCGGAGTACCGATATGCTGGTGGCTTCCCAATTCAAGGGCAACCGCCGCCACAGCAGTAGACTTACGCCCATACTGTTTTGGTCTTACATTGCCTCCAAGGGCAGTAACGCTGGTTCCCAACGCCAATAAACGTAAGCCTTCATTTCTGATATTGATGGCTGCGTTAATGTCTCTGTCGTGCCGCTTAGAGCAGTGGGGACAATTGAACTCACGCACAGACAGATCCATTTTTGGCAGCAACAGTAAAGTCTCAGAGCAAAGATGTGATGACGGAAAAAATCGACCTACCTCTAGGTAAACTTTACCCTCGGCTTCTGCTTTGTATTTGAGCATTGTACAGAACATTCCCCAGCCAGCATCAGATATCGATTTAGCCAAACAATGATTCTTCACCATGTTCTTTACCGCCAGATTTTCTACGACAATGATTTGGTTTTCATCGACTATCTTACGGGATAGTTTATGTCGGAAATCTTCACGAACTCTAGCAATTTTCGAGTGGACTTTGGCTACAGCCAATTTAGCCTTGCGGCGTTTAGCGGTTGTCTTATCTTTTTTGCGAGATAACTTACGTTGTTTGCGTTTCAGGTTCCGCTCATGCTTTTTAAGATGTCGAGGATTTTGGTATTTAGAGCCTTCAGATGTGACAACAAAGTCGAGTAGACCTATATCTAGACCGATTGCCTTACCATCCTCCTTTATGGCTGGTTTATCAGCCCCATCATCCATCAACAGCGATGCGTAGTAACGACCATCAGGCATCTTAGATACCGTAACAGTTTTCACGCTACCCACCAATTCACGATGAATTTTAGCCCTAACTACTCCAAGATTGCCAGGGAACTTAATCTGATCATCGCCCAAAACTTTAACGTTCTGCGGAAATTGAATCGACTGTTTTCCGTGGCGTTTCTTGAAAGTTGGATAAAGGGCGCGACCATCAAAGAAGTTGATAAACGCCTGAGACAAATTCAGTACCGAGGACTGAAGGCACTGAGAGTAACACTCTTTAAGCCATTCAAACTCAGTTTTCCAGACCGGAATCTGTTTCTTCATTGTGAGGGCAGAGATTCCTTTCCCAGTTTCTTTGTAGGTCTGGGACATGGTAGCCAATGATTGATTCCACACCCACCGAACACAGCCAAATGCTTGCGCTAGATGGCTTTGTTGTTCTTCGCTGGGATAGATTCTGACTTTGACTGCCTTCAACACAATGTTTTTTATCACGCCAATAGAACCCTGATAACACAGGCGCGAAAACTAGGCAAGGGTGAAGATTTGCTCATCTCCTCATCCACCCGACCGCTTGCTGAGAGCGTCGCTTGTCAGATTCTGGTCGGGTGGAATCGTCGCTTCGCTCGCCTTTCATCCCACACCAACCGAGTACGGTATGGTGTGGGGATTCCCGTCTGTTTAGCTAACTTTGACTGCTTTTAACACCACGAAAGTAATCGCCCTATAAATCTCACAAATACCAAGAGCAGCTAAGGGATTTTGTTTGTCTCGCCATCCACCCACCACTTGCCAATATCTGCGATTGTCGGACAACTGGGTGAGTGTAATCCTCGCCTCACTTGCTTTTCATCCGCGCGCCAACCTCAAAGTTCTATGGCGCTAGGGATGAACAGCAGTTTAGCTAAAATTTACACCACCACCAGCGGCGCGCTCTTAACTAAAAACCAGCCTGCTGTTTATTTCTCGCCTGCTCAACCTCTGATTTTTGTGTCGAAATCCCGTTTTTTGCAGGTGCTGCTTAATATCCTTGATTTAGGGAAATTTTTAGATGGGATTACCATCAGACGATCTACAATATAAGATCAAGTAACTGCAATTTTTCCCAAACGGGCGATCGTCGGCGGCAGAAATGTCAACTCCGGTTCGTGAGTTAAGTTTGGCAAGAAAACTTTGCACGTGTTAAATCAAGCTTTCAAGTTCGATGAGTCAAATCACCCAATCTATGAAACGCTCTTTCGCAGGCAAGACAGACACAGGGCTAGTTCGTTCCGTAAATCAGGATTCGTACTACATAGACTCTGACGGGCGATTTTTCATAGTTGCCGACGGTATGGGAGGACACGCCGGAGGTCAAGAAGCCAGTCGGATTGCGACTCAAGCTATTCAATCTTATTTAATCGAACATTGGGAAGAACCGGAGGATTCTCCGCTGTTATTGGAAAAGGCTTTTTTAATTGCTAATCAAGCGATTTTGACGGATCAGCTCAAGCACCCCGAGCGTGCTGATATGGGGACTACGGCTGTGGTTCTCATCTTTAGGGATGAGGGCAGACCTTGGTGCGCTAATATCGGAGACTCTCGCTTGTACCGCCTCCACGGATCTCGCTTGGAGCAGATTACTGAAGACCAGACTTGGGTGGCTCAGGCTGTCAAACGAAAGGCGCTGACTCCGGAACAGGCTCGCACTCATCCTTGGCGTCACGTTTTGTCTCAGTGTTTGGGCCGCGACGATTTGCGCGAAATAGATATTTTGCCGGTGGATGTGAAGCCCGGGGATCGCTTGCTGCTGTGCAGTGACGGCTTGACTGAGGAACTTTCCGATCCTTTGATTGCTTCGCCTCTCAAGTCGATTCGCGCCTGCGAGGGCGCCACCACAGCTTTGATTGAAGCTGCTAAGGATAAAGGCGGACGCGATAATATTACGGTGGTGATCGTGACGATCGACCTCAAATAATATCCTCGCCTCCTGGCACACCTAAAAATCTCTCAATCTCCCAATCTCCCAATCCAAAAATCTCAAATCTAAAATCTAAAATCTAAAATCGAATGGTTCGCGTTATCGGCTTGATCAGCGGCACCTCAGTGGATGGCATTGATGCTGCGTTGGTGGATGTGGTAGGTTCCCAAACAGACTTGAAAGTGAATTTGGTGGCGGGTAAGACTTTCCCTTATCCGCCTGCTTTGCGATCGCAAATTCTCTCGGTTTGCAGCGGCTCACCTTTGTCAATGGCTGAACTCGCCGAATTAGATGACTCGATCGCCCAAGAGTTTGCGACGGCGGCCTTGACAATTCAAGCGGAACACGATCGAGCAGAATTAATCGGCTCTCACGGCCAAACTGTCTACCACCGACCCCCGCGGAATACGGAAAACAGCAGAGAGGGCGCAACACCGTTCCCCAAATCGTTGATGGGCTACAGCTTGCAACTCGGGCGGGGAGCCCTAATTGCCCAGTTGACAGGCATTACTACTGTCAGCAACTTTAGACCCGCCGACATTGCAGCAGGGGGTCAAGGAGCGCCCTTAGTGCCAATAGTTGATGCCTGCCTGCTGGCAGAACCCAACCGCAGCCTCTGCATCCAAAATCTCGGTGGTATTGGCAATGTTACCTATCTCCCAGCTACTCGAAAGCAGGGAAATCATGACGAATCTGAGATTTACACTCTGGGAGAAGGGATCTTGGGGTGGGATACAGGCCCGGCAAATTCTCTGTTAGATTTGGCAGTGCAGCACTTCTCGGGCGACACTTTGGCGATCGACTCTGGTGGATCTTGGGCATCAACGGGTACTCCCTGTGAAGCTTTGGTCGAAACTTGGCTTTCTCAAGATTTTTTTGCTCAACCACCTCCAAAATCTACAGGGCGAGAGTTATTTGGTGTAGACTATTTTGACCGGTGTTTGCTTGAGGCCAAGCCTTACAACCTCAGTCCTGCTGATGTCCTGGCTACTTTGACAGAACTGACTGTTGTCTCGATAGTGAACAGTTACCAAAATTTTTTGCCGGCTATGCCCGATCGAGTTTTACTGTGCGGGGGCGGCAGCCACAATATCTACTTAAAACGCCGATTGCAATCTCAATTGCATCCTGTGCAAGTGTTGACTACTTCTGAGGCAGGCTTGAGTGTAGATTTTAAAGAGGCGATCGCTTTCGCGGTTTTAGCCGAATGGCGGGTGCGGGGCATTCCCGGCAATCTGCCTCAAGTTACTGGTGCGATCGCTCCGGTACTTTTAGGAGAAATTAACTCTTGTTGGCACAGTTTGGCGTGATAGCATAGACTCTGAGGGACAACGGCTGTGCGTTGTTGCACCAGCATTGTAGCCAGCAGGAAAAGCATAGGAACAGCACTGTGGCTCACACGTTTTTAATGGAATCTGGCCAATGGACGCTCGAAGGAAGTTGGAT
>NZ_JAAFKD010000044.1:3071-41793 GCF_013299165.1 Microcoleus sp. bin38.metabat.b11b12b14.051 | reverse complement strand
AAACTTAGGAGAATGTTGTAATGGGTGTTGCAGTTGGAATGGTTGAAGTCTTAGGATTTCCCGCTGCCGTAGAAGTTGCAGACTCAATGGTGAAAGCAGCCCGAGTTACTTTAGTTCGCTATGAAAAGATAACCCGTGCCTACTGGACAATTATAGTTAGAGGAGATATCTCTGAAGTGCAAGCAGCCGTTGCTGCTGGAATTGAATCAGTTAAAAAGGTCGATGGCGGAAAGTTGCTATCGTATCACATAATTGCTCGTCCCCACGAGAATCTAGATTACATTTTGCCGATCGGCTACACTCCCGAAGTCGAACAGTTCCGAATGTAGACAAAGTTTTGACAAAACTTTGGTGTGGAATTTTAACTTTTACTAAAATATAGAGGTGCGGGCGATCGCACCTCTATATTTTTTGTCAGCGAGGCGATCGATATTTCTAATTCTCAGCGCCCTAAAAGCTTCACCAAACCAACGCCACCAAAGTAAAGAGCCAGCACCGCACCTCCCAAAAGACTTTGCGTCAAAGGGTCAGTAGAAGGCGTTAAAACAGCACCCAAAACTGCTGCACCCAAGACGACATAACGCCAGCCGGATAGCATTTGCTTAGAAGAAACTATGCCCAAAACACCGAGTAATACTTGGACAATCGGGATTTGAAAAGCTAAACCCGTGCTGAACATTAACAACAGTACAAATTTAAAGTATTTGTCGATCGACCACAACTGCTCTACAACATCCGCCCCGTAGGTAACAAAGAAATTCAGCGCCGCCGGAATCAGAGCAATGTAAGCAAATACCAGCCCCCCCAAAAATAGGAAACTCGAACCAAAAAACACTGGCCCCAGCAACCCGCGTTCTTTGCGAGTCAAACCTGGTAGCACAAATAGCGCTATTTGGTAAAAAATAAAGGGAGTTGCAATCAGCAAACCGCTATAGCCTGCTACTTCAATCGAAACAAAGAAATACTCACCGGGAGCTAGTTGCAGAAACTTTACTGGCCCGGCGGGTACTTCTAACAATTGTACGATCGGCTTAACGATTAAAAAGCAACCAACTACACCGATTGCTACGGCAATTAGCGAATAAAAGAGTCGCTGGCGCAATTCTTCTAAATGCTCGAACAAAGACATTTCTACTTCGTCAGGGAGTTCGTCAATAAATTCGTTTTCGAGATTCCGGGAGCCCATGAAATCATCGGCGATTGGTGCAATGCTATTTTCAGTTTCCGGGCTAACTCCAGAATCTTCCGAGTTGCTGGCATCCGTCAAATCATCGGCGACTGGTGCAATACTATTTTCAGTTTCCGGGCTAACTTCTGAATCTTCCGAGTTGCTGACATCTATCACATTATCGGCGATTGGTGCAATGCCATTTTCAGTTTCCGGGCTAACTTCTGAATCTTCCGAGTTGCTGACATCTATCACATCATCGGCGATTGGTGCAATGCCATTTTCAGTTTCCGGGCTAACTTCTGAATCTTCCGAGTTGCTGACATCTATCACATTATCGGCGATTGGTGCAATGCCATTTTCAGTTTCCGGGCTAACTTCTGAATCTTCCGAGTTGCTGACATCTATCACATCATCGGCGATTGGTGCAATGCCATTTTCAGTTTCCGGGCTAACTTCTGAATCTTCCGAATTGCTGACATCTATCACATTATCGGCGATTGGTGCAATGCTATTTTCCGCCCTAAATTGTTCGAGGTTGTTGTCGGAATCTGGTTCGGATGTCTCCAAGTCTAAGGGCACAGTCATAGGTATTTGGGATTTTATTTAAGTTTTACGTTTATTAGTCTTGGATGCAGATCGAATCAAAAACCCGTTGATGGGTTAAAGTCGATCGCCCTTTTTACTGTAACGCCAACCGTGCATCTTTTGGCAAACCCTTGCCACGTAACGCATATAATCTCTGAGTCTTGTTGGTCAAACCTGGTTTTTTTAACCGTCAATGGCGATCGCAATTTTGCCCACAGCGCGGCCAGTTTCGCTGTAAGCGTGGGCGGCGGCTACTTCTGCTAAGCTGTAAGTGCGATCGACAATCGGCTCAACTTCCTCGGATTCGATTAACTCCCGCAAAATGCCCAAGTCACCGGGGTTGGGATTAGCTAGAATGAATTTAGCTTTTTTACCAGGCCAAAACCAACTCGTCAGCATCGGTGGGAGGTTGTCTAAACTCGGCAAAGTTGAGATATAAACTCCCTCCGGTTGCAGCACGTTTTCGCATTCAGCAAATGTTTTTGTGCCTACAGCATCCAAGATAATATCATACTTTTCGGCTTGTTGAGTAAAGTCTATTTCTGCATAATCCAGAACAAAATCTGCTCCCAAACCTTTCACAAAATCTCTATTTTTGGCGCTGCAAACTCCCGTTACTTCCGCGTTCATTGCTTTCGCTATTTGTACCGCAAACATCCCGACTCCGCCGGAAGCACCGTTAATTAATACCTTGTATCCTACTTTAATTTCACCCAAATCCCTGAGGGCTTGCAAAGCGGTTAAACCTGCGATCGGTACTGCTGCTGCTTCTGTATGGGTGATGTTTTTCGGTTTCATTGCTGCACTCGATTCTGACACGACAGCGTATTCGGCGCAAGCACCGCCAGCGCTCGGATTTAAGAATGTATAAACCTCGTCTCCGGCTTGAAATTTGGTGACATCCGAGCCGACTTCTACGACTACTCCCGAGATGTCGGAGCCGACAATTCGAGGAAAGTTAAATCCTGTGAGTAGTTGCAGGTGTCCTTGGCGAATTTTCCAGTCTACTGGATTGACGCTGCTAGCGCGAACTCTGACTAGCAATTCGTTGGATTTGGCGATCGGCTTTTCTAATTCTCGGTACTGCAATTCCTGGGCGGAACCGTAGCGATCGTAAGCAACTGTTTTCATGGCAAATTTTTTTGTCTATTTCTAATAGAACATTTAATCATGTACAATTATCATATAGCAATTCTATTTCGTTTGTGAAGGGGATTTATTTTTTTTTGACCACAGAGGACACAGAGGGCGCAGAGAAATAGAAAAGATCGAGAGAGAGAAATGATTGATTTAACCGGAAAGGTAATTTTAGTAACAGGTGGCTCGAAAGGGATTGGTGCTGTGACGGTGCAGACTCTGGTTAATGCTGGGGCTGAGGTAATTTTGCATTACTGTCGCAGTGAAATTGAAGCGCAATCGGTAGCAGCAAGTGTGGCGCGCGATCGCTGTTATTTATTAGCAGCAGATTTGATGTCACCAAAGGCGGCTTCTAATTTGTGGCAAGATGCGGTTAAATGGCGCGGTCATATTGATATTATAGTTAATAATGCTGGGATTATGCAGTCAGCGGGTATTGAAGACGATTTTGATATTTGGTCATCAGCTTGGCAACAAACTCTCCAAGTTAATTTAGTTGCTGTTGCTGATTTGTGTCGGGAAGCAATTCTGCATTTTAAAACTCGCAATGGCGGTACAATCATTAATATAGCAAGTCGTGCTGCTTTTCGTGGCGACGATCCAAATTATCTGCACTACGCTGCATCAAAAGGTGCGATCGTTTCTCTAACTCGCAGCATTGCTAGAGGATTCGCGGCTGACAATATTTTAGCTTTTACTATTGCACCGGGATTTGTCAGTACAGAAATGTCTAATCAGTTTATTCGGGAGTGTGGCGAGGCCGAAATTGTGCGCGATATCCCGATCGGCAAAATCGCCCCTCCCCAAGATGTCGCCAACGTTATCGCCTTTCTAGCATCGGGTTTAGCCACCCACGCCACCGGAACAACGATCGACATTAACGGCGCTTCTTACGTGCATTGACAGTTGACAGTTGACAGTTGACAGTTGACAGTTGACAGTTGATAATATTGCTCTACTATAAAATAGCTCTAAAGACTCACCTTAACAGCTTTTAAGAATAACTAATTTATCCCTTTAGCCAGATGCTCAAAAAACGAGAGGTGGCTTATCTTTAGATAAAAAGATAGCCTGAGGGAAACTGATTATGACAGCAGATAACGGAGCCAAAAGCAAACGAGTTGCCATACTCATCGAAAATGGAGTTGAAGATTCGGAATTTCTAGTTCCTTACAACGGCTTAAAACAAGCAGGATTTGACGTTGTTGTCCTCGGTTCACGGACAAACGAAAAATATGTCGGGAAAAATGGTAAAGTTGGCCAACAAGCTGACGGAACTACTACTGAATCATTAGCAGCAGAATTCGATGCAGTCGTAATTCCTGGCGGTATGGCTCCCGATACCATGCGGACAAATCCGAATACAGTAAGGTTTGTCAAAGAAGCAATGGAACAAGGAAAAATAGTCGCTGCTGTGTGTCACGGCCCGCAACTTTTGATTGAATCCGATGCGCTCAAAGGCAAAAATGCGACTGGTTTCTTGGCAATTAAAACTGACATGATTAATGCCGGAGCTAACTACATCAACCAAGCTTTAGTCGTAGACGGCAACTTGATTACTTCCCGCCAACCGGGAGATTTAGGCATATTTACCACGGCAATTCTAGCCCGCCTCGGTTACGGCGGCAAGGCAGTCGGCTTACCCGAAGAAACCGACGCCAGTGCAGAATGGTGGAAATTAGCTAATGGTTGGGGTGGCTCGACACAAGGCGACATTGTTAAAGGTTTGAATACCGCCCTCGCAGGCGAGCGCTATGCTTGCGAAGCCTTTCAGAATTATGCGGAAAAAACCGGAGATAGCGATTTGCGATCGCTCCTGACGGAAATTATCCAAAACAAACAGCAACACATCCTCGCTCTCGAAAACCGCCTCAACGATTTCGGCGAAAAACCCTCAATTCCCGCCCAAATTGCTGACAAATACGCTAAATTAAAGTCTTCAATGCAAGGCACCGATGAAACCTTCTTGCTGCGGAGCACTCTCGGCGATTTGCAAACAGGTATTGTCGATATCAATCACCTGCGGGCGAAGTTCACAGATCCGGTATCAACTGACATCTTTACCCAGATTGAAGCCGATTTGTCCAAGTGCGAGCAAGCCGTTGCTAAACTGTACCGCGCCCGTGCAGTATCGCAGGAAATTAAGGCGCCTAAACCTTCGACTAGCCCCGCTGTCAAAATGTAATTTCCACGCGGATTAACAAGTTTGTAGTTGTGCCAGGGGGGTAAAACCCCCACCCGGAGCGCAACTACAAACTTTTCGTGCGATCGTAAAATCTACACCTTTGCGGTAAAATAAAAGCCGAGCATAAAAAGCTGACACTGAAGTAACTGCAAGGTGGAGATTTTTATTAAATGGCTTCTATTTTTGTTTCAGCGGGACATGGCGGGTTTGAAGGCAGCGTGCGCGATTCCGGGGCGATCGCATTTGGCACCACCGAAGCACAGGAAATGATTCTAACTCGCGATTTAGTGGTAGCTGAATTGCAGCGGCGAGGGATCACAACTTTGTGGGTGCCCGATATTCTGAGTTTAGTAGAAACTATCGCTTGGATCAACAATCGTTGCCAGCCTGGAGATGTAGCACTAGAAATGCACGCCGATGCTTTTTCTAATCCTCAAGTTCGGGGCGCTAGCGCGTTTTATATTGGTAGCAACCCTACCAGAAAAGCCGATGCAGATTTATTGTTAAACGGCTATTTACGTCGGTGTCCAGAAATACCCAGTCGCGGCGCTAAAGCAGATACTGAAGCAGGCGTGGGTAGCCTCGGATTTTGCCGCCGCGTCAACATTCCTTCAATATTAATCGAACTCGGTTTTATCACCAGTCCCGATGACTTAAAAGTATTTCAAACTCGCCGCGGCGATGTCGCTCTCGGACTCGCTGACGGCCTCGAAGCTTGGTTAAAAAATACCGATTTGAAACCTTTGCCGACACCAACACCCGCACCAACACCCGCACCAACACCCGCACCAACACCAACACCCGCACCCCCACCAAAACCTATAGTTTATCCTTTAATTAATATCCAAATTAACGGTGCGCCGCACGAAGATAAAGGCATTTTGGTCAACGGTAATGCTTTTGTTCCTTCCGAAGTTCTTGACGCTCTCAATGTCAAACCCGAGGCAGCCGATCGCCGAATTACGTACAATGGAGTAGTATTCGTGCGGGCTGTCGATTTGCGCGATCGCGAAATCTCCGTAACTTGGGATCAGGCCACAACATCAGTATCCCTGCGATCGCGCCGCGATATCCTCTCAGGCGTAGGAAAAATCATGGGACGCGGTTTAACTACCGTCCAACAAATCACAGTATTTCTCACCAAAAATAACAGCAAAGCCCTCGTAACATTTCCCAACCTACCTCAAATTTACATCCAAGAAGCAGCCGCAGAAGGCGTCAATCACGACCTAGCTTTTTGCCAAATGTGTTTAGAAACAAACTATCTCAACTTTGGCGGTGCAGTCAAACCAGAACAATTTAACTTTGCCGACATGGGAATCATCAGCCCCACAAATTCCGGCATTTCATTCCCCGACGCCCGCACCGGAATTAGAGCGCAAATTCAGCACCTCAAAGCTTA
Organism: Microcoleus sp. bin38.metabat.b11b12b14.051; assembly: GCF_013299165.1. Lineage (NCBI taxonomy): Bacteria > Bacillati > Cyanobacteriota > Cyanophyceae > Oscillatoriales > Microcoleaceae > Microcoleus > Microcoleus sp. bin38.metabat.b11b12b14.051. Next base: position 35,313 of record NZ_JAAFKD010000044.1, on the reverse strand, counting down.
CGCCAGCACCGAACCAATCAACCAACCTTTAGTTAAAGAAAACGTCCGTTTTCGCTTTGTCAAGCGCGGCGTCGGCCCCACCGTCAACGAACTTGCGGGCCGCTGGAATTCTGATCCTTTATACGGACAAAAAATCATCAATATCATCCGGCTTTTGTACGAAAATGCCAGTTTGTTATAACCACAGATACCCAAATTTCTAGGTTTGTAGTAAGGACTTTAGTCCTCTCCGTAACTGTGGTTAATAATCAGGACTTCAATCCTATTTCTAACTTTTAGTCAATCATAAAGGACTAAAGTCCTCACTACGAACCTTAGAAGGACTAAAGTCCTCACTACGAACCTTAGAAGGACTAAAGTCCTCACTACGAACCTTAGAAGGACTAAAGTCCTCACTACGAACCCTAGAAGGACTAAAGTCCTCACTACGAACCTTAGAAGGACTAAAGTCCTCACTACGAACCCTAGAAGGACTAAAGTCCTCACTACGAACCTTAGAAGGACTAAAGTCCTCACTACGAACCCTAGAAGGACTAAAGTCCTCACTACGAACCGAATATCATCAAGGGTAAGGTGCTTGTGGCGCCACCTACAAATAGAGTGGATATGTCGCAAGTTAATTCAGCGGACACGATCTGAATATCTTAAATCAATCAATATAACTATGGTTTCCAGCACAAATCGATTCTCCGACATTCAAAATCATTGGGCTAAAATCTTTATTGACGGCTTAGTAGAACGGGCTGTAATCAGCGGTTTTCCCGATCGCACTTTTCGTCCAAACAGCAACCTCACCCGCGCCCAATTTGCCGCCATTGTCAGCAAAGCCTTTCCCGTGCCCGACAAACGGCCCTACATACCATTTATCGACGTTCCCGCCACCCACTGGGCCGCCACCGCCATTCAAGCAGCATATAAAAGAGGGTTTATCTCCGGCTATCCCGACAACCTGTTTAAGCCCGAAAGCCTGATTACCAGGGCGGAAGCATTAGTTGCATTAGTCAGCGGCATCTTTGGGGCGAATGCTGCGCCGACAAGCAATCTGATCCTGTCTAACATCTACCAAGACAGTACAGAAATACCTAATTATGCCAAAAAGGCGATCGTCATCGCCACCCTATCCGAAATAGTAGTAAACGCTCCCAATTTAAACTTATTAAATCCCGCCGGAAACGCCACCAGAGCCGATGTCGCCGCCTGGGTTTATCAAGCATTAGTCTATCTCAAAAGAGCACCAGCAATCTATTCTCAATATATTATAGTTCTCAGTAAAGTTCCGCGACCGCAAGTTTTCGTCAACCACCAGCGAGAATTTCGCGGAGTTTGGATAACATCCGTCTGGAATATTGACTGGCCCTTCAGCAACAAACTCACAACTGAACAACAAAAAGCCGAACTAATAAAAATCCTAGATAGACTGCAAGAAATCAATTTCAACGCAATTATCATTCAAATTAGAGCAGGAGGCGATGCTCTTTATGACTCAAAATTAGAACCTTGGAGTGCATGGCTAACAGGAACTCAAGGAAAAGCACCAGAACCTTATTATGACCCTTTAACATTTGCCGTTGCAGAAAGCCACAAACGCAACATCGAAGTTCACGCTTGGTTCAATCCCTACCGCGCCAAAGTTTCTTATACCCAAACCCCACCCAACGTCAGCCCGCACCTCTCTGTTACCAATCCCGAATGCGTTTATCCGTGGGGTGACGACTTGTGGATGGACCCGGGAATTGATTTAGTTGTAGACAAGACTTACAACGTCATTTTAGACGTAGTAAAGCGCTACGATATAGACGGCGTTCACTTCGACGATTATTTCTATCCTTATCCCATCGACGGTCAAGAATTTCCAGACAGCAAGATTTACAATAGTTACGTCTCCCGAGGCGGCAAAATGAATTTAGGAGACTGGCGGCGCGAAAATGTCAACAAATTAGTTAGAAGACTCGGACAAGGAATTAAAACAGTCAAACCAAACGTCAAATTCGGCATCAGTCCCTTCGGCATTTATCGCCCCGGACAACCACCAGCAAGTCGAGGTTTAGACGCCTACGAAACACTCTATGCCGACGCTAAAAAATGGTTAGAATCAGGTTGGGTAGATTATCTAAATCCCCAACTTTACTGGCGCATCGACCAAGCAGCTCAAAGCTATCCAATGTTGCTAGAATGGTGGCTAGAAAACAATCCCCAAAACAGACATATTTACGTAGGAAATAACCTAGGAAAGCTCGACGGCAATAAGTGGAATGTGCAGGAAATCAACAATCAAATTGAGATAACGCGCAACTCTAAAGACAGCTTAGCTTTAGGAAATGTTTTCTTCAGCATGAAAGCATTTAGCGACAATCGCCAGCAAATTTACGATAATTTCAAATCCATTACATACAACCAACCCGCACTCGTTCCCGCAATGCCCTGGCAAAATGGCAAGCCGCCGGCCCCTCCAGTATCAGTAGTAGTACAAAAAGTGGGAAATAGTAATGTTTTGCAGTGGAAAAATCCCGCCGATAAAAACATTCGTTCTTGGACGCTCTATCAAAAAAATGGCGATACTTGGAAGCTCATAAAAATCATTAATGCAGACACAGTACAAGTAACAGTAGGAACGGGGATTTACGCTTTGTGTGCGGTGAGTATAATGGCTGTAGAAAGTGTAGGAGTTTTCATAGAAATAGCAGCCTAAAACATCATCCCCCTCAAGCAACAAAAAAATACAGGTTTGTAGTGAGGACTTTAGTCCGCATAAAAGTCCTCACTACAAGTTCGTAACTACAGGTTCGTAGTGAGGACTTTAGTCCGCATAAAAGCCCTCACGACAAACACTGTTTATGGACAAAGATGAACCCAATCGCAGCCCAGCCCCTCTTCCTTCTGACAAATGACAATGACTAATGACCAATGACTAATGACTTTCGTAACTACAGGTTCGTAGTAAGGACTTTAGTCCGCATAAAAACCCTCACGACAAACACTGTTTATTGACAAACATAAACCCAATCGCAGCCCAGCCATTCTGACAAATGACAAATGACTAATGACAAATGACTAATGACTAATGACTAATGACTAATGACTAATGACCAATGACTAATGACTAATGACTTCTTCCCTCTTCCTCTAGATAGGAGACAGCTTAGCGATAAATGCGTTATCGTGTTGCCAATATTTTGATTTTAGAGGAAAAAAAAGCTGTGGTTCCCTTACGCGATGACAATCCCACCAGCATCACTCCCTACGTTACCTTCGGGCTGATTGCTGCCAACATATTAGTATTTTTGTACGAGCTCTCATTAGCCGATCGCCAATTAACACAATTTTTCTACTCTTGGGCGGTAGTTCCTTGCCAGTTAAGCAATATGTGTCGGGTGTCTCTACCTGTTTCGCCATTTCCCGAATGGACGACGCTAATTAGCTCGCAATTCCTGCACGCAGGCTTTCTCCACATAGCCGGAAATATGTTATTTTTGTGGATTTTTGGCAACAACGTAGAAGACCGTTTAGGACACGTTAAATTTTTAATATTTTACCTTACTTGCGGCGTATTAGCATCACTAACTCAGTGGTTTTTTTCCTCAGCATCGGCCATTCCCTCCCTTGGTGCTAGCGGGGCGATCGCAGGCGTGATGGGAGCATACATTCTTAGATATCCCCAAGCCAAAGTTTTGACGTTGTTACCCTTAGGCATATTTATTACCACAGTCAGAGTTCCCGCTTTCTTCTTTCTCGGATTTTGGTTTGCACAGCAAGCATTGAGCGGTTTGGCTTCCTTGAATGCGCCGGCAAGTGTGGGTATGGAATCGGGGGGAGTTGCTTACTGGGCTCACGCTGGCGGCTTTGTTTTCGGCGCGATTCTTGCTCCTTTATTGGGGCTTTTTTCCGATCAAAATCAGATTTAACTGTTTGATAGTGAGGACTTTTGTCCTCGGATTTATGCGGACTGAAGTCCTCACTACAAACCAGGATTTAGGTTGATAGTGAGGACTTTTGTCCTCGGATTTATGCGGACTGAAGTCCTCACTACAAACCAGGATTTAGGTTGGTAGTGAGGACTTCAGTCCTCGGATTTATGCGGACTGAAGTCCTCACTACCAACCAGGATTTAGGTTGGTAGTGAGGACTTCAGTCCTCGGATTTATGCGGACTGAAGTCCTCACTACAAACCAGGATTTAGGTTGGTAGTGAAGACTTCAGTCCTTCTTTTATGCGGACTGAAGTCTTCACTACCAACCAGGATTTAGGTTGGTAGTGAGGACTTCAGTCCTTCTTTTATGCGGACTGAAGTCCTCACTACAAACCAGGATTTAGGTTGGTAGTGAGGACTTCAGTCCTTCTTTTATGCGGACTGAAGTCCTCACTACAAACCAGGATTTAGGTTGGTAGTGAGGACTTCAGTCCTTCTTTTATGCGGACTGAAGTCCTCACTACAAACCAGGATTTAGGTTGGTAGTGAGGACTTCAGTCCTTCTTTTATGCGGACTGAAGTCTTCACTACAAACCAGGATTTAGGTTGGTAGTGAGGACTTCAGTCCTTCTTTTATGCGGACTGAAGTCTTCACTACAAACCAGGATTTAGGTTGGTAGTGAGGACTTCAGTCCTTCTTTTATGCGGACTGAAGTCCTCACTACAAACCAGGATTGCGCTGGGTGCAGGCATTTACTAGATAAAGGTGAAGTCGAAAGGTGACAGAGAAGTAACCCCTGTTACGCCATTTAACTTCGCCAAAATTCGAGAATCGCCGCCTGTTTGGTTGTTACCGTTGCCATCATAAATGATGTAAGTATTGCCGCCGGAATCGTAGGCGAACAAGAAAGCGGTTCCTCCCAAAATATTTGCAGAAACATTTGTTTGAACTGTTAGCTGAACTTGGCTGTTACCGCTCAGATTTGGGAATCCGGGGGCAAAGTTGAACTGATCGGCGATCGGCACGCCGAGACCGTTGAAATCAGTAATCACATCGTATCCGCCCGCGGCGATCGCAGCATTGATTGCCGCCGAAGAAGCCGCATCAAACGTCGGCCCACCCTCTGCGGGGCTGGTATAGCGGAATTGATTGCTGCCGCCGCCGCCCGTCATGGTGTCTGCACCGAGGCCGCCTACGAGTACGTCGTTATCCAAACCGCCGTTAATCGTATCGCTGCCGCCACCGCCGTCGATCGTATCGGCGCCAGCTAAACCGTTCAAATTGTCCGGTAAAGAGCCGCCCACTAACCTGTTAGGCCCGCTATCTGCCGGCAAGATGGAAACGGCGATCGTACCTGTGCCCGGAATTGTCCCGAATCCGTCGCTGATGCTGTAGGCAAAAGTAGTTGTACCTGCTACGTTGCCGGCGATGAACTGCACCTGAGAACCGAGATTCACAGCTATGCCCAGTTTCGGCGTGCCGACATTGATAATGCTGAGCGGCCCTTTTTGCGGGCTGGAATCGTTGGCGAGCACGTCGATGAACGTCGGTAGCAAATTATTCGTACTCGTAAATACGATGCCATCATCCGCAGCCACTGGCGGCCGGGTGCTGGGAAGGGTTGAGGAACCGTCGAAAGAGTTGATGTTAATCCCGACTGAGGCTGCCGCCGTGCCGCCTTGGTCGTCGGCTACGCTGTAGCTGAAAGAGCCGGCTTGCCCGATCGCATTAGTTTTAGGTTGGAACTTCAAGCCCAGCAATTCCTGAACCGTCAGTTTTTGGTTGATAGCCACCGGACTCGTACCGACAACTACTTCACCGAAAGTCGGATTCGGAACTATCACAACCGCGATCGACAGCGGCTGACCCTCTGGATCGCTAGGCGCCGAAATGCTCAGAGACAGAGGCAAATTTTGCAAACCAGTCAGCGTCTTGCCAGTTTCGACGATCGGCGGCTCGTTAGGAGTCGGAGAGGTAAAACTCGGCGGCACCGGCCCCCCGCCGAAAGGTGGAGGAGTTGGGGTGCCCGCAGTGGGAGTCGGGACGATCGAAGGAATCGGACTCGGCAATGTCCCAGCCGTCGGAGTCGGAGTCGGACTCGGCACCTGTGTCGGCAATGTCCCGGGCGATGGAGTTGGACTCGGAGTTGTCCCCGGTGATGGTGATGGAGTTGGAGTCGTCGCCGGAGTTGGAGTCGTCGCCGGAGTTGGAGTCGTCGCCGGAGTCGGAGTTGTCGCCGGAGTCGGAGTTGTCGCCGGAGTTGGAGTTGTCGCCGGAGTTGGAGTTGTCGCCGGAGTTGGAGTTGTCGCCGGAGTTGGAGAAGGTGTTGTCCCCGTCGGTGCCGGAGTCGTAACAGGTTTTGTCCCCGTTGAGGGTGTCGGAGAAGCCGTTGTTCCCGTCGGTGTTGGAGAAGCACTTGTCCCCGGTGCCGGTGTTGGAGAAGCCGTTGTCCCCGGTGCCGGTGTCGGAGAAGGACTTGTCCCCGTCGGACTCGAAGGTCTCGTTCCCTGAATGACGAAGGGATTGTCGTCTACGCGCGGAACTTGAGCTGTAGTAAACCTAGATTCATCCAGCGAGTTCGATCGCACATCAATCAATACCGCCAAAAATTCGCCAGTTTGCTTGTCCCGAATAATCGTGTTGCTAGAATTCGAGCCTTGACCCTGCAAGATGTCTAGCTGTGTAAAGTTGAGACCTCCAGCCAGAGCGATCGAATCTCCCGGCTTAAAATCTGTAATTAGATCCGCATCCCCAAGGTCGCGGCCGCCAGTAGTCAGAAACCCGCTGCTATTAGTGGACGTTCCCACCCTACCCAGAACAAAGATATCCGAGCCCTCGCCTCCGGTCAGAGTATCAGATCCGCGATCGCCCGAAACAATATCATCCCCAGCCCCGCCAGACACAGAATCATTGCCATCGCCCCCGTAGATCAGGTCATCACCAGCACCGCCGTCAGCAGTATCGTTACCAACACCGCCGGTGATGACATCCCCACCGTCGCCGCCCAACAAAATATCGTTGCCCGCAGCGCCGATCAAGCAGTCGTTACCCGTGTCGCCAAACAAAGTGTCATTACCCTTGTCGCCAAACATCAGGTCGTCCTCGCCACCTCCGCGCAGGCAGTCATTGCCTTTACCGCCGTACAGCGTGTCGTTGCCTTCGGAACCCAACACAATATCGTCGCCCTGGTCGCCAAAAGCTACATCATCGCCCAAGTCGCCAGAAACCAAGTCATCGCCTTTGCCGCCCCGCGCCGTGTCATTGCCGCGGCCGCCCTCAACAAAATCCTTACCAGCGCCACCGTTGAGAGAATCGTTACCATCATCACCTCTGATGATATCGGCCCCGTCCCGACCCAGAATCGTGTCGTCACCGCCACGCCCGGAAATGGTGTCGTTGAACAAGCTGCCGATTAAATAGTTATTGCCATCATTGGCGACAACTACGCCATCGACAAACACGGGCTGTGGGGGAGGCGTGGGTACGGTTATCGCTGGTCGTACCACCGGCACGATCGTAATCGCCGGGCCCGTCCCCGTCAATGTCGTGGTTGTCCCCGTCAATGTCGTGGTTGTCCCCGTCAATGTCGTGGTTGTCCCCGTCATCGTCGGAGTTGTCGCCGTCAATGTCGTGGTTGTCCCCGTCAATGTCGTGGTTGTCCCCGTCATCGTCGTGGTTGTCCCCGTCAGCGTCGTGGTTGTCCCCGTCATCGTCGGAGTTGTCGCCGGCGACGGCGTAGGCGAGGTAATTGTTTCGACAATAATTGCTGGTACTGCTGGTGGCATTGTTTCGACTCCTTGCGACGCTACTCAAAAACTACTAAATAAACTTAAAGTCAGAGGCAGTAATGACGGTGCTCAGAGCTCCCGGCACTGTAGGAATAGTATTCAAAACTGCCAAGTCGAAAGCTGGGAGACTGTCATCTGCCACATTTGGGTCAAACCCAAGAACGTACTTGTTAAAGGTATTGTTCAGGTAAACGAAGAAAGCTCCACCTTTGGTCGAACCGTTTTGATTCTTCAACACTGCGTTGACTGCTTGAGCGTTGTCAAATTTAGATTCAAACAAAATGACTTCTTGCTTGCTGATGTTGTCGCCACCGCTGCCGATATTCCTGACGATAAAACTGGTGAAATCGTTAGTAGTTCCAGAGTTGGTTAAACCTGCAAAATTTGACGATCGGAACAAGAACCTGTCGGTGCCGCTGCCGTTGGAGTTAAAGTCAGCAATCACGTCTACGCCTTCGCTGGGAGTTTCGTAGTAGAAGAAATCATCGCCAGGGCCGCCAGTGAGCAGGTCAGAACCGTTGCCGCCGCCCAAGATGTCATTGCCCGCACCGCCCTCAAGAGTGTCGTTGTCATCGCCACCCAATACCAAGTCGTTGCCGAAGCCGCCGTTGATCGAGTCGCTGCCGGCACCGCCGTCTAGAGTGTCGTCGCCCGCTTCGCCCAACAGCGAGTCGCTGCCGCCCTCGCCCAAAATGTAGTCGTTGCCGACACCTCCGAGTGCCGTGTCGGCACCGTCTCCACCCAAAATCGTATCTTCGCTGTCGCCGCCGGAGATGGAATCGTTATTGATACCGCCGTCGAGCAAGTCTCTGCCGAGTCCGCCGTCGAGGATGTCGTCGCCTGCGCCACCGTCGATCGAGTCGTCGCCAATTCCGCCCAATAAGGTGTCGTTGCCGCTGCCTCCCAGTATGGAGTCGTCGGCCGCTTCTCCCAATATCGAGTCATTGCCTGCACCGCCGTCAATGGTGTCGTTGCCGTCACCGCCCAAGATGATATCGTTGTCGTTGCCGCCGAACATCAGGTCGTTGCCCAGCCCGCCGATTAGCGAGTCGATGCCGTCTCCGCCGTCTACGGTGTCGTTGCCGATCCCGCCGTCGAGGGTGTCGTTGCCGATCGAACCTAGCACTGAGTCGTTACCTGCTTCGCCGAATTCCAAGTCGTCGCCGCCCCTGCCGTCGATGATGTCGTTGCCGTCGCCCCCGTACAGGGTATCGTTGCCTGCCCCGCCGATGATGTAGTCGCTGAGGTTGCTGCCTGTAAACGTGCTCGCCGGCAGTGCGGTGCGATCGACAATACTATCTACCACCGTGATGCTGAAGGATGCTGGCCCGATCGTTGCAGACCCGTCTGAGGCTGTAAACGAGAAACTGTCGCTGCCCCCACCAGCCAGCAAGTTGTATTTGACGATGTTGTTGTTGATATCGTCTTGGCTGAATTTGCCACCAACATTGAGAAAAGTTGTGCCTCTTTGAACAAAACCTCTCGTAGCGTTGGGAGCTTTGGTAATCGTATAAACGATGTCCGACGGCGGGTTGTCGGGATCTGTGACCAACAAATCCGCAGCCGTGATTGTCTGGGTGGGAGCACTTTTGGCAACCACCACACCGCCGTTAATTACTAGCTTCGGCGGGTTGCTGACGTTGATGGTTACTACCCCCTGACTGGTGCCGCCGTTGCCGTCAGAGATCGAGTAGCTGAAGCTGTCACTACCCGAGAAGCCGGGATTCGGGCTGTATTTGAACAGCCCGCCGCCCAAGGGAGTCACGATTCCTTTGGTTGTTGGGGTAAAAGTCGTGACAGTCAGAGGGTTCTTTTCCGGGTCAGTGTCGTTGAACAGAACGTTGAAGCTGGTATCTTGACCCGCAACCGTGGTGAAGTTGTCGTTAACCGCTCTCGGAGCCTGATTGGGGAAGGGTACGGGACTTGGAGTCGGCGCCGGACTTCCTGTTGGCGTCGGACTTGCTGTCGGCGTCGGGAAAACCAGACCCGGTGTTGGAGTTGCTGTCGGTGTCGGGAACATCGGCGTCGGACTTGGTGTCGGTGTCGGACTTGATGTAGGAGTAGGAGTCGGACTTGATGTAGGAGTAGGAGTCGGACTTGATGTAGGAGTCGGTGTCGGACTTGCTGTAGGAGTAGGAGTCGGCGTCGGAGAAGGACTCGGCGTCGGCAGGGGCAGTGGGGTTGCGCTGCCGGGAACTGTGGGGCCAAGTACAAATGAGCTGCGTCCCAAGGTTCTGCTGTCTACTCCGGGCAATACTGCTAAAAAGTCGCCGCTGACGCCGTTGCGAATAATTGCGCTGCCGGCTTTGCTGTCGGTGCTTTGGAAGATTACCAAATCTTCAAACTTCAGGTCGCCGCTGAGCCCGATCGCATCTTCACCTTGTCGAAAGTCTGTGAAAATATCAGCATCGGCGATGTCTGGGCCGCCTGTAGTGAGAAATGCCGGGTTAGTGCCGTTGCTGCTACCGCCGCTGGGGGCGCTGAAGGCACCGATGACGAAAACATCTCTACCTTCGCCTCCTGCTACAACGTCTTTGCCTGCTTCGCCCCACAGCACGTCATTGCCTGCACCGCCGTCGATGATGTCGTCCCCCGCACCGCCGAACACGATGTCGTCGCCGTCGCCAGCAAAAATTGTGTCAGCACCGGCATTTCCGTACAGCCAGTCGCCTCCTTCGTTGCCAAATAGCAAGTCTTCGCCGTCGCCACCGCTTAGCGTGTCGTTACCTTGATCGCCCCACAAGACATCATCGCCTCGATCGCCCAACAAGCTGTCGTCAGAAGAGCCGCCGCGCATACTGTCGCTGCCTTTGCCCCCAAAACCCGTGTCTTTGCCTTCGCCTCCAACTACCGTGTCGTTGCCGTCATTGCCGTACAGCAAATCCGGGTTATTTCCCCCATCAAGGGAGTCGTTGCCTTTGCCTCCATACAGGGTATCAAGTCCCGAACCGCCGTCGAGAACGTCGTTGCCCTCATTGCCGTACAGCACGTCGTCATCTTCGTTGCCAAATATTAAATCGTCGCCGCCGGCTCCTCGCAGGTTGTCGTTGCCTTGGAGCCCGGAAATCACGTCAGGCCCGGGACTGCCCACTAAGGAGTCGTTGGTTTCTGTGCCTCGGACGATGCCTCCGATGACGGCGGGCGAGGTACTCAGGCCTCCGCCCAATGTGCCGTCTATGCCGCCAAATGTATCATCTACCGGAGTTGGCGTCGGGGAGCGAGTTGGGGTGGGAGTTGGAGTTGGTGTCGGTGTTGGAGTTGGAGTTGGAGTTGGAGTTGGTGTGGGGTCAGGTGTTGGCGTTGGCGTTGGCACTGGAGTTGGTGTTGTGTCAACGATAATAACTGGTACAGCAGGGGGCATTCTTTTGGCTCCTTTAAACGACGATCCTGATTAACTTTAAGAACTGATTCATATCAGTTTGTTGCCACAAATCTGGCTTAAATTTGATTAAAAATCTCGCTCATTTCTAGCATACTCAATCAAAATTGCAACTGCTATATATATTTTTTTACTCAGGTATTTTGAGAGTTAGAAATATTAATGTTTGCAGGTTTTGATGCTGGTTCTGGGTATACTTTACTATCGCATTTCGATCGCAGCTATAAGTTTTGATTTGAGTTGGCGCGATGTATTTATCCCGTCTACGAAAAAAATCAAGTTTTCGCAGTCATAATTTTTTGTGTCATCCTACCGAAGGCCTGACGGTATGAGGTCTTATGGTGACTGCTGACAAGAAACAGAGCTGTTAATTAGAGGCAGAAGCGGCCCGGTTTGCTCTTGTCCGTTGACGGCTAGTTCGCTGTGGCAAAGGTAGAGCACCTGACAGCGACTTAACAAATCTACCAGAATTCGCCGCAGCCGCTGTTGGTCGGCGGCGGTTTCTTCTTCGGTTTGCCAGGGACGCCCTAGTTGCGATCGCACAAATAAGGGAGCGCCAAACAATGTCGCCGCACCGCCACTGAGCCACAGGGGCGAGCCAGCATCCAGCCAAAAGTGCCATTTGTGGGCGCGCCGGCTGCTGCGGTACTGGAAGATGTTGGCGAGGGTGACGGCTCGGGCTGCTGGGCCTTCGGGACGCACTGGAAACGGGTTGGCGGTGACTGTTCCAGTCCGCAACAACTGGATAAACTGGGCGATGGTTTCTGATTCCGAGCTGTTTGTGGGTTCTTGGCGCTGCATTCGCCCGTGTATTTCCCAGTAGTGGGCGGCGGTTTCCATCAGCTCTCGCAAAGCCGATAGCCGATCGTAGGGTAGGTTTCTGTCGGAAATTAAAAATTTCTGTATCGCTCGATCGAGCAGGGCTATTGGACTTGGTAACAGCCGCTCCTGTTGTTGCGACCGCTGTTGTTCGATCCACTCGACAATTTGTTCGTAGGCAAAAGCTGCTCGGTGTCCCAGTCTGTCCCACCGGGGAAAGGCTGCCACCGCCAGCAGTTGAGGTCGATCGAGCTCGGGACAAAAACAATGATCTGCGATCAAACCTGCTCTTACCGGATCGATCGATTTTTGATTTTCCATTTTCGCTGGAATCTCCGAGGTGGAGTCGGAATCTGCTGTTTCGACTAATTCGCCGTGTTTCTGGCTGCCTAAAATTACCAGCATTTCGGCTACTGCGTCTCGATCGACTTCTCGGCCTAGTCCGGGATACACTAACGCTAATAAAGTCAGCAAAGCTCTAATCTCTGGCGTAGTCGATAGGGGACGCTGATCGTTGAGGGATGCCGCGGCGATACCCGATCGCGCCAGTATTTCGGTTAAACTGTAGCGGGCGATCGCATCCATCCCAGGGGCAATTACGGCGATTTCCTGCGGTTCCACTGCTTGTGACTTCACTGCATCTACGATCAGCTCGGCGGTTTCTCGCAACAGTTGCGCCCGAGAAGTGGTTTCTAGCGATCGAACCGATCCTGGCAAACTCAAGCCCAAAGGATAAAAACCGTCAGAATTAACCGCTAAACTTACTGCCACTGCTCCGATTTCTGCGGCTAAACCCGATCGGGCGTCCAAGTTTTCCACGGTGGCGCAGCGACTTTCGAGCTCCCCGAGGTATTGGGTGTCAGCCCCCAAACCCAAACGCACTCCTCCATCCGGGTTGTAGGAGAAGGCCCCCGCCGCGCCAGCATCGAGCATTCGATCGAACAAATCGCGACTGATAGCCGGATAATCGTCCACATCGTCGGCGATGACAGCTTGATATCTAGAGGCCAACTGCTGCTGGTAAGCAGGATTTGGCAACAAATCCCGCCAGTAGAGCTCGCACACTATCCCGTAAGTCAGGAAACCCCGCTTCAAACACCATTCCCGCCAGGTTTCTAACAACTCTCCCGTACTCGCCCATAAATGATTCGAGCCGCCAGAGCCGACAAATCCCTGTTCCAAAATCCTGGGAATTTCTTCTCTCGGCGTACCGCTGACTGCTGCTAATTGCAATAAGTCTAGAGTTCGACGCACCATTCGGTTTTGACTTACCCCTGTTTGTTGCAAAATCCCTTCGTCAAGAGAGCGACGCCAGAGTCGGGCGGCAAGTTCCAATTCTGTTTCAGGTTGCAGTCTCCGAGGAAATTGAGCCCTCAAATCCAGCGACTCAACTAGCAGCGGCCAAAATAGCAATACTTCTTGCTCAAAAAAACCGAAGGGTGTTGTCGAGTGAAAGGCATATTTTCCTTGGGTAGCGATGGCGATGCGATCGGCTAATTCCAGTCGGTTGTCCCCGTTAGCTGCTAAGACTAAAATTGCTGGCGCGGTTTGTCCCGCCCGCCGCCGCCCTCCAGCCCCGCGGCTTGAAACTGTTGCGGGCCCTGTCTTGACGGTTTTGCTCCACAAGCAGAACTGCTCTACTAGCCGATCGGTTTTGCCGCTGCGGGCAGCCCCAACAATCCAAATTGACTTTTCTGCCTGCGTTCCCAATTTATGTAAATTTGTTACCATACCATGAATACTTTAATCAAAATTGTCTACAGCTAACTAACCAGCTTTGAGCTATGAACACTTCTCCATGGAACAGGTTTGTAAAATATCTCTACAGCGCTAACCAGTGGTATAGAGAAACGCCTGAAAGGGCTCTAGAACAGGCTTATGATGCTGCATTAGCAATTAAGGCGATCGAAGACGAGCATTTTGGCGGCCAACCAATTTCCGATCGCTCTGGAGATTACGGACACAGCACTCTGTCTTACTTTAAATCCGAACTCCAAAAATACCTCAAGGTCATCCAAACCAGGATGGTTGAGTTTAATGCTAGCCGTTCTTTTTTGGAATTGCCCGATCGGGTGGGAGCAAAACCCAAGGCTGGCTACAACGCGCAGCCTCACCGCCACCCATTAGATATTGACAGCAAAGACCGATCGTCCCTGGTATTTGAGAAGCTAGAGTTTATTGATGGAGTTATCGAAAAGTATATCAATAATAGTAAATCAACTGCGATCGTTCCGGTTGCCACTTCGGTAAACTTGGCGGTGAAATCTACCAACACCAGCTCACAAAATCAAGCAAATAACAGTGCAGCTAAGGTTCATCAAACTCATGCCGGCGAAGTTGATACTAACTCGGAAGAGGTAAATTTATTGCCCCGATCGCTGTTGGGAACTTTGAATCGGATTACTAAGGAATTAGACCCGGAGGCCGAAAAAGAAGTCGTTAAAAATTTCCGCAATTCCAAAGTAAAAACAGTTATTTCTCTGAGATTTATTTTACTTTTGATTTTAGTTCCGCTGCTGACGAATCAAATCTCTAAAAATTTTATTGTTGGGCCGATTATTGACCATTTCCGAGTCAAGCAAAATGCTCCTGTGTTTATAAATATTGACTTGGAAGAAGAAGCCTTTAAAGAACTGGAGAGATTTGAGCAGCACCTCAAATTTCAAACGTTAATTGGCACGGCTCCGTCGCTGTCTTCAGAGGAAAGGGAAAAGCAAATTTCGGAAAAAGCAGTTGAGCTTGCCGAGGAATACCGCAGTGAAAGCGGTGGAGCAATTAAAAATATTTTTGCTGATTTGATTTCCTTTATGGCTTTTGCCGCGATTATCGTCACCAATAAAAAAGAAATTGAGATTTTAAAGTCTTTCATGGATGATGTGGTTTACGGACTTAGCGACAGTGCAAAAGCTTTCGTAATTATTTTGTTTACCGATGTGTTTGTCGGATTCCACTCACCTCACGGTTGGGAGGTTATTCTCGAAGGTTTGTCGAGGCATTTGGGACTGCCAGAAAATCGGCAGTTTATATTTCTGTTCATTGCCACGTTTCCGGTGATTTTGGATACGGTATTTAAATATTGGATCTTCCGTTATTTAAACCGGAGTTCGCCTTCTGCGGTTGCTACTTACAAAAATATGAATGAATAATCTGCTCATATCTAATTTTGTCAAATAACCGTTATTAGGTTCGTAGTGATGACTTCAGTCCTTGAAAAATATTAGGACTAAAGTCCTTACTACAAACCTATGATGTTCGTAGTGATGACTTCAGTCCTTGAAAAATATTAGGACTAAAGTCCTTACTACAAACCTATGATGTTCGTACTGATGACTTCAGTTCTTGAAAAATATTAGGACTAAAGTCCTTACTACAAACCTATGATGTTCGTACTGATGACTTCAGTTCTTGAAAAATATTAGGACTAAAGTCCTTACTACAAACCTATGATGTTCGTACTGATGACTTCAGTTCTTGAAAAATATTAGGACTAAAGTCCTTACTACAAACCAATTGCCAATTACCTAATTCCAACGCTTCTTGCGCTGTCGCTGGTTGGCTACCGACTCCACCAGCCCCAGTCCAAGAAAATTACTCAGCAGCGACGCATTCCCGTAGCTCAAGAAAGGTAGCGGAATCCCGGTAACTGGCGCTAAGCCGATGTTCATCCCGATATTTACGAATACCTGAAAAATTAACATTGACAGTACGCCGATCGCCAGCAATGAACCAAAATTGTCATTTGCGGTTTGGGCGATCGTTACCAAGCGGAAACAAATGATCCAAAATACCACCAGCACGCAAATACAGCCAATAAATCCCAATTCTTCGCCGATCGCCGAAAAGATAAAGTCCGTATGCTGTTCGGGAATAAAGTTAAGCTGAGTTTGGGTTCCGTGAAACAAACCCCTGCCTTTGAGTTCCCCAGCCCCGATCGCAATCCGAGACTGAATCAAGTGATATCCGCTGCCTAAAGGGTCTTTCTCGGGGTTCAAAAAGCCCGTCAGGCGCATTTTTTGATAATCCTTGAGCACCCCCCAAAATACGTGTCCGACGTGTCCCGACACCACATTCACCAGCACCGCACCGAAAGTCCCCAACCAGGGCCAAGGTAGGCTTCGCCAAGCGATAATACCCGCCACCACTACCCAGCCGATCCAAATTGGCGTAGACACGTTATTTAACAGCACCGAGAATAGAGGAGAGAACAGCAATATCAGCCAGCCGGGATTGACATTACCCCAGTAAAACATCCCCATGGTGATGGCGCCAAACACTAGGGAGGTACCTAAATTTGGTTCCGCAAAGATCAATCCCCAAGGTACGGCCATAATCGCCAGCAGTCTCAACATATCCCGCACAGTGGGGACAGTCTTGTCGTGCAGCAGAGCTGCTAAGGTGATAATCATCCCTACTTTGGCAAATTCTGACGGTTGGAGGTAAAAGCCACCGATATTGATCCACCGCTGGGCACCGAGGCCTGTAGTACCGATAAACCGGACTGCGATCAGCGACAGATTGATGATGATATAAATCGGCCATTTCCACTGAAGCAGCATTTCGTAGCGACAGCGGGAAAAGATGATGGCCAGCAACACACCGACTGCGCCTGTTACCCAGTGCCGCCACCAGTCGATCAGCCCCTGGTTGATTTCGACGCTGCGAATCATGACTCCCCCGAAGATGGTGAGGCCGACGCAAGCGATAAACAGCCAAGGATCTGCTTCTTCCCAGGGTTTGAAGATTGATTTCCAGGGGTTTCTGACTTGTGCTCTTTGGAACATGAGGATTTTAGATTTTAGATTTTAGATTTTAGATTATCTAGCCGATTTTCGGAAGTTGTAGATATATTTCGGATTCTGGCCGGCCACCGTACTTTGGGAGTGCTGGTGTCAGTATGTCATTATATTCGTCTAGTTGTACTGAGGTTCCGGGTATTCAGCAACGGGTGTTCTGTGCCCGATCGCGATCGGGCTCTTTGGGCGCCTGTTACCCCACGAATCTTCATGGGTGGTAACAGGCGCCCCTAATTTTCGTAGGTGGCGTCCACAGAGCAATTTACCAGAAAGAATTGGAACCAAGCGAATCTCTGTCAGCGAGCCATTAAAATCAGACTGTTCTTTGGTTCAATCCTCGGACTTCCATTTAGAGGTGGCTGTCAACTGATAACAGTCAACTGTCAACTGAATCTTATAGCCGATCGCCTCGCCAATCCTACCATCAACCTCAGCTCGGTTCGTAAAGATACTCAAAGCCGTTACCATCGGGGTCTCTACCGTAAAAAGATGCTGTACCGTCGCGGTGTTCGTGAATTTTGGTGACGGAAACGCCTTCGGTTTTGAGTTGTTCGTAGGCGGATTCCATTTCGGCGCGATCGTCAAATACGAACCCAAAATGCGGCCCTGCTTGGTCGTAACTCGGGCTCAACAGCGCCAATCCGTCCTCTCCTGCTTTCAAATAAGCCCAGTCTGTATCTTTCCAGACTAATTCCATGCCCAGATTGCGGTAAAACTCCGCAGATTTCTCTATGTCTTGCACGCAGACGGCTACGTGTCCCAATCGTTTTAGTTTCATTTCTACAAAATTTATAGTTGTGCTTTAATTGATTGTATCTTTTTTCTACTTTATAGCAGAAGAAGGAAGAAGGAAGAGGGAAGAAGGAAGAAGCAAGAAGGAAGAGGGAAGAGGGAAGAGGGAAGAAGGAAGAGGGAAGAAGGAAGAAGGAAGAAGGAAGAGGGAAGAGGGAAGAAGGAAGAAGGAACGAGGAAGAAGGAGGAATGCCCTTCGACTACTGGAGGGTAAAAAGACTTGTCCTGAGCGTAGTCGAAGGAAGGAAGAAGGAAGAAGAAAGTAGCAATCGCACGACTAATTTTTAGCAATGCGAGAACATCCTAAACGCCGGGTGCGGTTGCTAGATTTATACTAGATTAACTCGGTATTTTTTCCAGATTTTTGGTAGCTGCTACTTGTACTTTTTCTACTTGTTTGCTGGCGTCCATTTCGCTGAATAGTTGAATGGCGCGGTCAAAATTTTCTTGGGCTTTCTCGATGTTGCCGAGTTTTTGTTCTGTGAGGGCTAGTTGATAGCAAGCCTCGGCTCGGTCTAATTTGGCGCTGGGTAGATCGAGTATTTCTATTGCTGCTGCGTGATGCTCCATGGCTTGGTCGAATTCTCCGAGTTCTCGGTACAGCGCCGCGATACCGCTGAGAGCTTTGGCTTTGATCGTGCTGTACAGGTTTTCGTCGGTTTGGGCGATCGCTTGGCGGTACAAGCTGAAGGCTTTTTCGGTTTCTCCCAGGTTTTTGTAGGTGGCGGCTAGAAAAACTAATTTGTATCCCGTGCCCACCAACTGACTGTCTTCGCGATCGGCATACAGTTTTTCGGCGAGTTCCTTAGCGGCTTTTTTGACTCCGACGCAGGAGTTGAGAAAAGCTAAGCCGATATCGATCGAATAACTGTTAATCCCGATAATCCCGATTTCTTCCCGCGAACTTTTGATCTTGACAAATATCTCCAGAGCTGATTCTAATTCCAGCATTTCTATTTGGCAAAACCCTATATTAATTGCAGCGTTAAGTTTCCAAAATTCTAGATTAGCTTGCTTGCCGTTTTCTGAATCGCTACTTTTCGCTATAGTTTGCAAACATTTAATTGCTTTTCTTTCGGATATTTGGTGACATTCTATGGCTTGATTGATATCGCCTAATATTCGGTAAGAAATGCCTAAAATACTGTAAAGACCGCTCAAATAATAGTCAGAAGTCACATTGTTGACAATGCGAGTAGTTGCGGAAATTATGGGCTGCAAGAAACCTAGTTTGTAGAGCGCTCGTCCGAGTTTGTAATCTTTGGCAAACTGGATATTGATTTTTTTGAGGATGACGCTAGCTGCCTGCTCGAAACAGCTAATTGCCACGTAATGATAGTAAGCTTCAAAAGCTTTCAGGGCATCTTCTACTGTCTCGATACTCTCTACGCTCTGAGTCCAAAACTCGGCTGCTTTGCGGTTGGCTGTTTCCCAGTCCGCAGGGGAGAGCCGATCGACTGCTTCTTCGCGAATTGCCGGATGCAGCCAGTATTCGCCTTTGTGAGACTCGACTAGCGATCGGTGCAACAACGATTTAATGATTTGTCGCCGTCCGGCTTCGGGTACTTCCCACAGCAAACACAAAAGTGCGTCTGTGGGGACTGTAGGCACGTCTCGATAGCGGTAGCAGCCCAAGCGACACAGAAGTTGATAAGCTTCGGCATCGAGTTCTTGCAGGCGGTTGAACTGACTGGTAACTAAATTTTTTAAGTCGGTTTCCACCAGCGGATCGTCGCTGTTTTCCCGCCAGTAGGCTGCCATATCTCCGTCAAAATCTTCTCGGATTGTCCCCCACAGAATGCCCATTGCTTTGGCATTACCGCCGTAAACTTTGTGCATTTCCACGAGGGCGACAGGATCTGTGTTGATGTTGCGATCGCTAAAATACTGCTGCCAAACTTCCACCTCTAATCCCGGAAGCAAATAGTGTTCGACTGTTACGTCAGAATCGCAAAGTCGATCGCGACTGGTAATCAGCGTTACCGATTGCACCGCCGCATCAGCCAAAACTCGCAACAGTTCGACGTACAGTCGGTGCGGTTCAATAAATTTACCTTGTCCGTCGAGGGCGGCTTCCAAGTTGTCAATCAAGACGCCGACTTTGAGAGTCTGAAGCTGGCGTTTCAGGCGCCCGAGGGTGACGCCAAAGTCTGGGCCTGGTTCTTCTTGGAAGTCTTGCTTGAGCCATTCTTCGATCGCGCTCTGTAAGGCGGTGAGGTTTTCTGTCTCTTTTGCCATCAACAGTTCAATTACGCGATCGAACCCTTGAGATTTGAGGTACTGTCTGGCTAAAGTCGTTTTGCCCATACCGCCGGCACTTTGGATCACAATCACTTTAGCGCCTTGGGCGACGAGAGTATTGAGATCCTCGATCGCCCCAAACCTGCCCAAAAAGTTGGGGTTTTCGATTTCGAGATCCGAATCAAGTCCTAGGGGTGTTCGAGCCGGAACAATTTGCCCAGACTGCGGTTCTAGTTTCGAGTAGCTGCGCCAATATCGATCTATTACCGCTTGCAGGTTATCTCTTTTAACTTTTTCGCCTTCTCCAAACAAAGCTGAAAGCCGCTTCCACAAATTAGACGCAGCATCCTTAACAGTCCCTACTCCATATCCTTCACTTTCTGCAACCTGTTGGTACGTCCTGCCTTGCACCCCGATCCATGCTTCGCGAAAGATAGCGCTGTCAAGGTTGTCGAGAGTTTTCAGGTTTCGAGCCACAAGTAACGAGTTAGTAAAATCCAGTGCTTGATCCGCTTCCATTGAGTCACCAGGTTTAGCGTTACCTATATCAAACAACTCTAACAGACTTTTTCCGACTCGCTGCCACGCTCAAACAGCCGACTTATAAGGACTTTTGCCGACTGACGCGGCCGAGGCTGGCCTGCGAGACTGTTGAGTGTGGAGGGGAAGTTGACCGACAAGCTTCTGACATCCGCACCAATCAAGTCGAGTTTACATTCAGGAGCAAGCTGCTATGTCTATTAACACTGTTGAAAAGGCGATCGTCGATGAAGCAATCCGCCCTCAAGAATGCGGTAGGGTGCGTTTTCAGAGCACTTGGTGGCCGGCAAAATGCGATCGAGACATAACTTTTCAACCCGGTGACGTGGTTCGCGTGGTGGGAATTGACAACATTACTCTGATTGTGGCGGCCTAGGTGCCGGTCAGCTAACAACCGTAGCTATCAATTTTTCGCATCTCAAAGTTCAGCCAAACTTATTAATCGGGAGCCAGCAATCATGACTTTTGACAATTCAGAAAAAGCGATCGTTGATGAAGCAATCCGCCCTCAAGAATCCGGCCGGGTGCGCTTCCAAAATAGTTGGTGGCCGGCTAAGTCCGAGCAAGAGATCACTTTTCAACCGGGTGACGTGGTTCGCGTCATCGGAATTGACAACATTACTCTGATTGTTGCAGTTTAGTTGCCGATCGCCTGTCTTCGAGTCGAGCGATCGGGTTTTCGCATCTAAAAGTTCACGTCAGCTTGCAATTAGGAGCCAAAAATTATGACTGTCAGCCCTTTGGAAAAAGCGATTGTCGAAGAAGAAATTCGGCCCCAACAGTCCGGTCGCGTCCGGTTCCAAAGCAGTTGGTGGCCAGCGAAGTGCGATCGACAAATAACGTTGAAACCCGGTGATGTGGTTCGTGTCGTGGGACTTGACAACATTACTCTGATAGTTGAAGCGTAGTTGGAAAACACTCTGTTGGTGGGGAGTCGGATCATCGATTTGAGATTTGAGATTTGAGATTTACTCTCTCATTCAGCCTCAGAGCTTTAAATTGAGTCTAAATTTGGGAATCTCTAAGACTTAAGTCGAGGATTTGTATCGGTTTGTAGAAGGCAGATTTTAAATTGCACATCACAATTGTGGAATTAAAAATTTGACCCTTTTATCAAAAGGCAGAAGCGCGAGCTTTTTGCATCCAAAAATTAAGCACAACCTATCTTCAGGAGCAATCCACCATGTCTACTAACTATGTCCAAGAAGCAAGCTTTGTTGATGAAGAAGGAATCTTAGCCTTCGCTGATGAGGAACAAGTCGGTGATGTCGATCCAGCAAAAGCACCCCTCAGCAGTGTCTCCAATCCCAGCACCGATGTAGCAGAAGAGATAGTGGCTGGTGAGGAAAAAGTGGCTGTGAGCGATGCAGAAACAGCCGACAGTCATCTAGCACCAAAGGCGATCGCCCAAGACGAAAAAGCGATCGTAGAAGAAGAAATTCGTCCGGGCGAATCCGGTCGCGTCCGGTTTCAAAGCAGTTGGTGGCCTGCAACATCTGACCAAGATATTACTTTTAAAGCTGGAGAGGCGGTACGAGTCATTGCAATTAATAATGTGACTCTGATTGTTGAAGGCTAGTTGCCAAATATTGGTTTGTGGGGAGTCATGCCATTTTAGATTTTAGATTGGGGATTGGGGCTTGAGGGATTGAGGGATTGTTAATTAGTTGATGAAACCTCACTCTATGGTCACAATACTATTTTCTATTTTCGACTTACAATGAGTGATGACATGACGAATTAGAGCTAAAATTAAATTGCATTTTTTAGGCTTGTGTCATCAAAAAGCAGTTAGGTATAAGGGATAATTTACATTTTTGGATTCAGCATAAACTCTTCAGTTTTACAACTGAAATTCTACCATTTTCAGGAGCAGCAATCATGTTTTTTGACTATTTTGAGGAAGCAATCGTTGCAGAAGAAATTCGCCCGGGCAAATGCGGTCGCGTCCGCTTTCAATGTAGTTGGTGGCCCGCTAAGTGCGATAAAGGAATAACTTTTGCGCCGGGGGAACTGGTTCATGTGGTGGGAATTGACAAGATTACCTTGCTGGTGGAGGGGATAAATTGAATTGTCGGAATTTGCGATCGCCTGTGCCGCCATCGAGGTGGCTTTCTCTTCAAATCTCTTCACGGGCGATCGCCATTCTCTTCAAGATTCTAGCGTTGAACCTCAACAACAACTCTGCGCCGGCACTATTGTCGGCGTTTTTTTGCAGCTTTGACAGGGGCGATCGAGGTATAGCAGTGGACAGTAGACAGCTTGCGCTGAGCGACTTGCCCCGAGCGAAGTCGAGGGGAGTCGAAGAGTGGACAGCTTGCGCTGAGCGACTTGCCCCGAGCGAAGTCGAGGGGAGTCGAAGAGTTGACAGCTTGCGCGCTCGCGAAGTCGAAGAGTTGCTTCGTCAAGGAAATCAAACGGTTTCTGCTATGGGATATAGGCTCTATTCATGAGGTTATTTATGTCCTCACCGCTGTGGCGATTGCTATATAGAACCCATTTGACATCTTTGAGTTTTTGGGTTGGGTGACGAGAAATACCGAGATTAACTCGGTTTCTGAGATTTACACCCGGGGCAAGAAACCGGGTTTCTACGAGTTTTTGGGTTGGATGACGAGAAATACCGATAGAAACCCGGTTTCTGAGATTTACGCAGAATATATCTCAAATGGGTTCTATATAGCCGAGTCTCAAAAAGGTACAGGTTGAGATTTTATATTTTAGATTGAGGGATGGAGGGATTGGGGGATTGAGGGATTTATCGGTCAATACCTCCTATGAGAGCTCGAACCGCTATAATTGAGCCACAAATTGTGGTAATCTAACAGCAATCCACTTTCCGGCTCGATCGAGCTTTCATTTAGCTATGCGAATAGGTAAAAATTTACAAAAATTTCTGCTGTTCACAATAGCATTGTTTTTTGCAGCGTCGCTACTAATAAACGTTACTAAGTTTCACAATTATTTTGGTATCAACCGCGCCGATACGAAAACAAAAGTTATTGCGCTTACCTACGACGACGGCCCCTATCCTCCTTATACAAATCAGCTTTTAGATATTTTAGACCGCTATCAAGTTAAAGCAACTTTTTTTCAAATCGGACGCAAAATTGAACAACATCCAGAAATCCTGCAAATGGTTGTGGCGAGGGGAGATGAGTTGGCAAATCATTCCTACTCTCACAAAGATATGATGTTTAAACCCCGGGAATATTTGCTGTCTGAAATTGAAAAAACCGACAAACTTTTGCGGGATTATGGGGTGAAGCAGGACAGTATCAGTTTTCGCCCGCCTTGGGGACGGAGATTTGTGGTTTTGTCTTATTTGCTGTCCCAAATGCACAAAAAACTGGTGATGTGGGATGTTGATTCGCAAGATTATGAGAAAACGCACACGGTAGACGATATCGCAAATCAGGTGATTAACAATGTGCGATCGGGTTCGATTGTGGTGATGCACGACGGCGGGGGCGATCGCTCAAAAACAGTAGCAGCAACTGAGATAATTGTCAAGTCTTTGCAGTCAAAAGGTTATGAATTTAAAACTGTTTCTGAACTGTTGAAAAATCAATAAAGTGCCGAGGACTCATATCCTGTCCTGTGTTATAAAATACCCTCTATAGGTTCGTAGTGAGGACTTTAGTCCGCAAAAAAAGAAGGACTAAAGTCCTCACTACGAACCTTTTTTTTGACTAAAGTGAGGAGTTTATTTCGCATTCCGAGAAGGACTAAAGTCCTCACTACGAACCTTTTTTTTTGACTAAAGTGAGGACTTTAGTCCGCAAAAAAAGAAGGACTAAAGTCCTCACTACGAACCTTTTTTTGTGATTGAAGTTATGATTGCGAACTTTTTTTGTCTACTGTTTTTTTAGAGATTGTTTGTTATGTAATTGGCAATTTGCTGGCTGCCTCCTGCTGGGCCCATTCTTTCTAACCCGTTTTTAACGCAAGTTTCTAAATAATCTTTTTGTTGCAAAGTGCGATCGACGGCTTTAGCAGCTTCCTGAATAATCTCCGAATTTGCGGGTTTTGTGCCGATTACCTGCACGGAATCGCCTAACAGCCGATTTTGAGCCTCCGCAAAGCGATAGGTAAATGAGGGGCCGTTACCGGGGATGGTAATTACAGGTTTTCCCAAACCTACAGCTTGTTCGATCGCGCTTCCCGTCATCCCAATTACTAAATTAGATTGCTGCAAAATGTCGGCGAAAGCATCAGAATAGCAAATTACTTCAACAGTTGCTGCTTTTTCGCTACCCTGCTGTTGGATTTCTTGATAAATTAACTTTCCTTCTCGGTGCAGCCATCCGGCTTGGGCTGCAATATCATCTAATTCCAGCATTAAACTTGGAACTAAGGCGGCCCGAAATTGCACTGGTAAGGTAGAGTTGGTAGCAATTTGTTTGACCAATTTTAGCAGCAAAATGAGGTTCTCCTTGGCTTCGGGGAGGCGTGAACCGGGCAGAAGCGCGATCGCCCTCCCGGATGCTATTAATTGCAAATCCTTGCCGGTAGCGCTCAGGCTGTCCATCACAGGATTGCCGGCAAACTCGGCTTTTTTTAAACCCTGTCGGTTTAACTCAGCCGCAGTCACAGCATCTCTAGTAAAAACTGCCAGACATTTCTCCGAACTCAGCAACTGCCACAAGATTAAACCCAAATTTACTCGCCCTTCGTAATAACTAGAATGAGCTGATAGAAAAATTATATAGGGGCGGGCTGTGGCACGGGCGATCGCGGCTGCGACAATATCTCCAGTCGCCACTACTAAATCGTAGCTGTGGGAATGCGTCCGCACAGCCCGCAGTTGCTGCCAAGTTAAGGCAATTAGCCCCGCCCCAACGTCTTTGAGCAAATACAGGGGATTCATGTAAAAAACTCCCCCAGATGGCATTTGGCTGGTGGGCCCGATAATTGGTAGGCTCGATCGCCTGTAAGCATCTCCGTCACCTACAATGGGCATCGCCGCCAGATCGAGCTTGGCGCCAGATGCTCTCAAAGCACTGACAATTTGACAGTTAATGGCGTCTTCCCCGTGGCCGTTGCTGAGGAAAAGTATTCCCTTCGATTTCATAAAATCCGACTTAGTGCTGAACTTTGCTAAACGCCGTTGTGCGATCGCGAAGGGCAACCGGGCTACGATTTTGTTAATCTAATTTAAATACATTGTGGAAGTGAAACAGCGTGAATATTGAAATTGGGCGGGGCAAAAGCGCTCGCAGAGCTTACGGCATAGATGAAATCGCGCTTGTACCCGGACAGCGCACCCTCGATCCGAGTTTGGCAGATACCAAGTGGCAGATTGGTGGGATCGATCGAGAAATTCCGATTATCGCCAGCGCCATGGACGGAGTAGTCGATGTGCGGATGGCCATTTTGCTGTCGGAATTGGGAGCAATGGGCGTGCTCAACCTTGAAGGAATTCAAACTCGCTATGCCGACCCCCAGCCAATATTAGAGCGCATCGCTTCTGTTGGGAACCACGAATTTGTCTCCCTGATGCAGCAACTATATGCCGAACCCATCAAGCCCGAATTAATCGAGATCAGAATTAAAGAAATTAAAGCAGGAGGAGGGATTGCTGCGGTTAGCGGCACACCAGCCGGCGCGAGCAAATACGGTTTAACAGTTGCCTCCGCGGGAGCTGATATATTTTTTGTGCAAGCAACTGTAGTCTCGACTGCTTTTCTTTCCCCAGAGTCGATCGTCTCTTTAGATTTGACCCAATTCTGTAAAGAGATGCCGATACCAGTAATTTTGGGCAACTGCGTCACCTACGAAGTCGCCATGAATTTAATGAAAACTGGTGCCGCAGGCATTCTCGTGGGCATCGGGCCGGGGGCTGCTTGCACGTCCAGGGGTGTATTGGGTGTCGGAGTTCCCCAAGCCACAGCCGTAGCAGACTGCGCCGCGGCGCGGGACGACTACTATCGCGAAACTGGCAAATACGTGTCGGTGATTGCTGACGGCGGTTTAATTACTGGCGGCGATATCTGCAAGTGCATTGCTTGCGGCGCTGATGGAGTGATGATTGGTTCGCCCTTTGCTAGGGCTGCGGAAGCTCCAGGCCACGGCTTTCACTGGGGGATGGCGACTCCTAGCCCGGTTTTGCCGCGCGGGACTCGGATTCGGGTGGGGACTACCGGCACTGTTGAGCAAATTTTGCGGGGCCCAGCCCTGTTAGATGACGGTACGCACAACTTGCTCGGAGCTCTGAAAACTAGCATGGGTACCCTAGGCGCTAAGGATATTAAGGAGATGCAGCAAGTGGAAGTGGTGATTGCTCCTTCTCTGCTGACTGAGGGTAAAGTCTATCAAAAAGCTCAGCAGTTGGGCATGGGTAAGTAGATTTACTGATTAAATACTAGGATACCTTGACAAAATTTGTTCAAGAGTCTCGAAATTTACAGAATGTTGTGGAATTATCGAGAAGGAGATGTCACAATATAAAAAGCGGAGACGCATGTTTCCGTTCACTCCTCACACCACACTCCGCCCGGACTACTGTTCGGGCGGTTCCTTTTTGACCTCTTTTACCGCTGTCGCTCCTCTTTACTCACTAGGTACGGGGTTAAGGCTGTTCGCTCCGGACTGTTGGGGAGAGGCAAAGAGGCGGACAGGGGGAGAGGGGGAGAATTTTTGGGTGCCGAAGGTCTTCTTATAACTTCCATTTCTGGAATTCGCTCAGAAGCCTTCTCTGAAAATCGTCCCTCCTACCCAAAAACGGATACAAGCCTCGGGCGCCAAGAGTGGAACTCTCAAAATTGTCGGTCGAACTTCACTCTCCCAGATTTACCGTAAGGACTCAGGCCACCGAACTCCTTGCTGGGCAAAGACTTTAGCTCTGGAACTAGACGCTTAATAAATCTCTACTATCAAGATTGTGACGACAAACTGTCATCCAGCGTCACAAGCTAGACAGTCAACCTTTGCGGGACAAAAGCCATGACTTTACCCTAAAACCCTTGCCCTAAAAGCGTTGTAGCCACAATTTTTTAGACCTGAATCCGTCAGGATTCATCCGTGGAGTAAATCTAAAATCTAAAATCTAAAATCTAAAATCGACTGACGCAAGTGGTTACACTTTTTGCTAAACTTGTTATCCGAGAAATAGTATTTACAAGGATGGCTAGGGATGTCAGCAGCCGCGCAAGTAACCGACTCTACCTTTAAACAGGAAGTGCTCGATAGCGAAGTTCCAGTTCTAGTGGATTTTTGGGCTCCCTGGTGCGGGCCCTGTCGGATGGTGGCGCCCGTCGTAGACGAAATTGCCCAGCAATATGAAGGGCAGGTGAAGGTAGTAAAAGTTAATACCGACGAGAATCCTAATGTGGCAAGCCAATACGGTATCCGCAGCATTCCGACGCTGATGATATTTAAGGGCGGTCAGCGGGTTGATATGGTGGTTGGGGCAGTTCCCAAAACTACTCTGGCTAACACTCTAGAAAAGTACATTTAACCCAACTGCGAGCGGTTTCGCGCTTTTTTTTGTTGCGAAAGCCGCCCTCGCTTCAGAACCGGGGCAAAGCTACCAGAAAAGTTATTAGTTGCTAGCAGCGCAATTTGCTGGTGGCTATTAGCTCATAAATTTGGCTTTTGCCCCTTAATTTTGATGATTTGACAAATTGTTACCGTTTCGGAAAAATTAATGATTCCTTCTGGGCCTGGTCAAGATTTTGAGTTTTTCCAAGCTGAAGCGATCGACTTAATCGATCGCCTGCCAATGTTAAAGCACTCAGAGTGGATCGAACGATCGCTCAGGGCGATAGTGCAAATGGCATCAGAGGAACTCGATCGCCTAGACTGGAAAATTATGGCAGCGTCGCTCCGAGATATGGAGAGAGCTTTTTCCATGTTTTATCCTTACCGCCATGTTCGCAAAATTGTGATTTTTGGTTCCGCGAGGGTGTCGCCCACATCACCGGAATATTTGATGGCCAGAAATTTTTCACGGGCGATCGCCCAGCAGGGATTTATGGTGATGACTGGCGGCGGCGGCGGAATCATGCAAGCGGGGAACGAGGGGGCGACTGCTGAACGTTCTTTTGGGTTGAACATTCAGTTACCTTTCGAGCAGGGTTCTAATCCTTTTATTGCGGGCGACTCCAAGTTGCTCAATTTTAAATATTTTTTCACCCGCAAGTTATTCTTTCTGCGGGAAAGCGATGCTTTGGCTTTGTTTCCGGGCGGTTTCGGCACTCTGGACGAGGCTTTTGAATGTCTGACTTTGACTCAAACTGGCAAGTTTGGGCCTGCTCCTTTGGTTTTGATCGATCGACCCGGAGGCGATTATTGGCACGATTGGAATTATTTTGTGCAAAAACAATTGCGGGGCAGGGGTTTGATTTCTGCTGACGATCGCAGCCTGTACACGATTACAGATGATGTAAATGTCGCTTGTGAGGCGATCGCGAGTTTTTATCGGGTTTATCACTCCTGCCGCTACGTGGATGGAAAACTGGTACTTCGCTTGAAGTCTGAACTTTCTGAGGAGAATGTCGATCGATTAAATACTGAGTTCAGCGATATTGTGGTGACGGGAAAAATTGAAAAAAGTAAAGCTTTCCCCGCCGAAGCCGGAGATGAAACCTTCGATTTGCCGCGCCTAGTGTTGCATTTCAACCAACGGGATGCGGGGCGGCTTTATCAGCTAATTGCTGCGATCAATCAAATGGGTGCAGCTTCGCCAGCGGCAGCGCATCCCGAACAAAAGTAGTAGACTGATTGCATAAATTTTCGATTGATGGGGGAACCGCAGATTGGGGCAGATTGACGCAGATGAACGCAGATGTCTTTAAAGTAAAAAATTAAAGGTGCAAAATGTATGGCTTACAGCGACTTCAGTTTAGCCAGCGTCAAAAAGGCTTTGAATTTAACGATTTCGCCTCGGCAAGATTTGTTCTCTGCTGTACCTGCTTTGGAAGTCAGTAATTATTTAACAGAAACTTTACTTTATAATGTTCCTTTTGCTCTGGCGAGCAATACGGATAAATCGCGATCGGAGATGATTATTGCGCCGATTTAGCTGGAACTTACTCGACATTTTGCCGATCGCATCAGTTTGTTTTCTGGTGTAGACTTTACCGTTGATACAAATCTGGGGTTAAATGGCAGTTGTGATTTTTTGATTAGTCGATCGCCCGAACTGTTGATTATTAGTGCGCCAATTATTTTAATCGTGGAGGCAAAAAAGGAAAATATTAATGCAGGGTTGGGTCAGTGCGCGGCAGAAATGTATGCAGCTAAAATATTTAATCAACGAGAAGGAAATGAAGTATCGGGGATTTATGGAGTTGTGACTACAGGAGAAATTTGGAAGTTTTTAAGGCTAGAAGGAGAGGAGATTCAAATAGATTTATTGGAGTATTTTTTGAATCAAGTTAATCAACTTATGGGGATTTTAGCGAGCAGTATTAATAGTTGAAAGTTGACATTTGAAAGTTGACAGTCCTTCTTCTCTCTTCTTGCTTACTACTTTCTTAGTTCTGACTAATGACTAATGACTAATGACTAATAGACCTCTTGCAAAAATCACAAATTATCTGGAAAATATCTGCGTTTATCTGTGTTTATCTGCTTTTTATCTGCGGTTCCTGTATTAATCAAAGATTTTTGCAATCTTGTCTAATGACTAAACGTTGTTTGGGGGGAAATCAGCAAAATGCTAGACCTGCTGCTAATTAGCACTTTAGGATTTCTCGGCAGTTTCGGTCACTGCGCCGGGATGTGTGGCCCGCTGACAGTGGCGTTTTCGCTGTCTAGTTCCCGCAACGATAAATTAGCTGCTTTCCGCTTTCACCTGCTGCTGAATTTGGGCAGAATTATTGCTTACGCGCTAGTGGGCGCTGCCATTGGCGGAGTCGGTTCGGTGTTAATTGCTGGTGGACAAATGGCCGGTACGGGTAGCGAATTGCGGCGGGCGATCGCACTTTTGACAGGTACAATGCTGATTTGGTTTGGTTTAGTGCAAATTAAACCCGATTTTCTGCCACGATTGCCGCTGTTACATCCAATTTCGCACGATCGAGTCGGACAAGCAATGAACCAGCTTTCAGCACAAAAAACCTGGTGGGTACCTGTGGCTTTGGGTTTGCTTTGGGGTTTGATTCCCTGCGGTTTCCTCTACGCGGCGCAGATTAAGGCGGCGGAAACGGGAAATCCGGTTTTGGGGGCGGCGACGATGTTTGCTTTCGGATTGGGTACGCTGCCAACTATGCTGGGAGTGGGTTTTTTTGCTGGGAGATTGAGCGCAGACACGCGGAGTCAATTGTTTCGGATGGGTGGTTGGGTAACGGTATCAATTGGGATTCTTACCCTGTTACGAACCGATGAAATGGTCGATTTTACTGGCCACGCAGCGCTGTTGTGCTTGATGCTAGCACTGTTGGCGCGTCCGGTAAGCAATTTTTTACCGCAACTGCTGCGCTACCGTCGCGCCTTGGGTGTGGGTGCGTTTATCCTCGCAGTCGCCCACACGTTTCATCTACTGGATCATACGCTGAAGTGGAATTTTGATGCTGTGTCTTTCATGGTGCCGCAGCATCAGTTTGGGATGCTGGCTGGGATGCTGTCGCTGCTGTTGATGTTACCGGCGGCTGTTACCAGTGTCGATCGAATTCAACATCATTTAGGCAAACTGTGGCGGCCAATTCACCTGTTAAGCGTTCCCGCTTGCTTGCTGGGCGCCCTACACGCTGCACTCATCGGTTCCCACTATCTTGGCGGTTTTGAATGGACGGCGGTTAATCAATGGCGGGCGCTGCTGTTGGGAATAATTGCCCTGGGTGTCTTGTTTGTGCGATCGCGCTTATTTTGGTCAATTTTATCATTGGAGAAGTTTTATGTTTCGCCTATCAAACAAAAGTAAAATTTTGGGATTATTAGTTTTTTGCGGATTGGTAGTGCTAGCAGCGCCTCAATTTAACTCAATGGCAGTTTTTGCCCACGAAGTCGAAGTATCTGGAGATGTGGCTGCTACTTTTCACCTGGAACCCAACCACAATCCCCGCGCTGGAGAACCTGCGAAAGTGTGGTTTGCGCTGACTTTCCGTGGAGGTAAAATTATCCCGTTAGAGCAGTGCAATTGCAAGTTAGCTGTTTATCCCAAAAATCACAAAAAGGGGGATAAGCCGCTGATGGATCCGCCTCTCAAAGCCATATCTGCGGAGAAATATCAAGGCATTCCTGGCGCTGATATCGTGTTTCCTAAAGCTGGGATTTACGAACTTGAGTTGAGCGGAACAGCAAAGAATGGAGCTAATTTTAAGCCGTTTGCATTGAATTATACTGTCACTGTTAGATAATTAAGCAATCGTGTTTTTTGTTGCGTTCGATCGCGGCTCGGCTACTGGGATGCGATCTAGGAATTATTCGGTTGATACAGATATTTTCTTTTGATTTGCCGCAGAGGGCGCAGAGGGCGCGGAGGGGAGAGAAAGATGGATAGCAAGTTGTTTATTTGCAAGCGATGCGAATACATAATGGAGCTGTTGCGTTCGATCGCGGCTCGGCTACTGGGATGCGATCTAGGAATTATTCGGTTGATACAGATATTTTCTTTTGATTTGCCGCAGAGGGCGCAGAGGGCGCGGAGGGGAGAATGGAAGACAAAGATGGATAGCAAGTTGTTTATTTGCAAGCGTTGCGAATACATAATGGAGCTGTTGCGTTCGATCGCGGAGCGGCTACTGGGATGCGATCTAGGAATTATTCGGTTGATACAGATATTTTCTTTTGATTTGCCGCAGAGGGCGCAGAGGGCGCGGAGGGGAGAATGGAAGACAAAGATGGATAGCAAGTTGTTTATTTGCAAGCGTTGCGAATACATAATGGAGCTGTTGCGTTCGATCGCGGAGCGGCTACTGGGATGCGATCTAGGAATTATTCGGTTGATACAGATATTTTCTTTTGATTTGCCGCAGAGGGCGCAGAGGGCGCGGAGGGGAGAATGGAAGACAAAGATGGATAGCAAGTTGTTTATTT
>NZ_JAAFKD010000044.1:0-3061 GCF_013299165.1 Microcoleus sp. bin38.metabat.b11b12b14.051 | reverse complement strand
CGGCTACTGGGATGCGATCTAGGAATTATTCGGTTGATACAGATATTTTCTTTTGATTTGCCGCAGAGGGCGCAGAGGGCGCGGAGGGGAGAATGGAAGACAAAGATGGATAGCAAGTTGTTTATTTGCAAGCGTTGCGAATACATAATAGATGAGTTAGCTCAATGGCTATTATCAACAGCAAATCTTAATTTTTAATAAAGATAAGTAGGTTAATTCTGCACTGTGTAAATTTCTGCGTTACATTGTCAGTGTCAATTCTAGAACTCGTGCAAACTAATATCTATTGAACTGACCAAAGGAGAGAAAGATGGATATCTTATCTAATACTGTGGCGCTCTCGCGGATGCAATTTGCGCTGACGGCTATATTCCATATGCTCTGGCCAGTTCTGACTACTGGCATGGGAATTTATCTGGTAATTGTTGAGGGAATGTGGCTGAAAACTCGCAATCCTGACTACTACCATCACGCTCGTTTTTGGTCTAAACTCTACGTACTCAATTTTGGGATTGGTGTAGCTTCAGGAATTCCGATGGAATTTCAATTTGGTACTAATTGGGCACCTTTTTCGGAAGCTACAGGTGACTTTTTTGGCAGCATTTTGGGATTTGAAGCTTCCATGGCATTTATGCTAGAAGCTGGCTTTTTAGGAATTATGCTGTTTGGTTGGGAGCGCGTTCACCCGCTAGTTCATCTTTTCGCTACAGTCATGGTAGCCTTCGGCGCTAACCTATCAACTGTTTGGATTTTAGTCGCTAACTCTTGGTTGCAAACTCCGGCGGGCGGAGAAATGGTCAATGGCAAGTTTATTGTCAGCGATTACTTTCAAGCTATTATGAATCCTTTCGCATTAAACAGCATTCTTCATATGTTTTTTGCGACGCTGGAAACTTCGCTGTTTGTAATTGGCGGAATTAGCGCTTGGTATATTCTCAACAAGCGCAACCAAGCTTTTTTTGCCAAATCTCTAAAAATTGCGATCGCGACTGCAATTGCCGTTGCACCTTTGCAGATATACATCGGACATTTGAGCGCGGAACAAGTCTATCACTATCAACCCACTAAATTAGCAGCAATCGAAGCTAAGTGGGAAACCTCAGCAGCGGGAGAATCTGCTGATTGGACTTTGCTAGCTTTGCCTAATGAAAAAGCGCAAAAAAATGATTGGGAAATTAAGATTCCTAATGGCTTAGGATACGTTCTGGAATTCAAACAAAAACTCTCTGAACCTGTACTCGGATTGAAGGAATGGAAGCCAGAAGATAGACCCCGAATGGTGGGTTTAATCTACTATTGTTTCCGCATCATGTCCGGGATTGGATTCTTTTTTCTAGGATTAATGTTGTTCAGTATCATTCAGTGGAGCCGCGGCAAACTTTCCGCTGAAAATATTGCTAGTCAACCTTGGTTGATGCGCGCTTGGGTATTAGCTGCTCCCCTGGGATATATTGCTGTAGAATCGGGTTGGATTGTCCGCTGTGTCGGCAGACAACCGTGGGTTTTATATGGGCAAATTCGTACTGCTGATGCTGTATCGATAATCCCCGCTAGCAATGTTTTAGTTTCCCTGAGCTTTTTTGCAGTTATCTACAGCTTTCTGTTTGTTTGTGCTATGTATTTTGGCAGCAGAATTATCCGCCAAGGCCCTAATTTAAGTCTGCCGGTGCCAGGTTTAGACAATCAACCTGCTATCGAAACTCAACCTGCGGAACACATTCCCGATCAACGTCCAGTAGAAGCACAACAATAGGAGATTTTATGCAAGCTTTAGAGCATTTTCTCCCGCAAGTTTGGTTTGTGGTTTTAGGCATTTTTCTGTTGCTGTACGTCATGCTAGACGGTTTTGACTTGGGAGTCGGAATTTTGTCTCTGACTGCTGATGATGAGGAACGCCGGGGCATTTTGATGACGAGTCTGGGCAATGTTTGGGATGCGAACGAAACTTGGCTGGTTTTGATGGGAGGCGCTCTGTTTGGCGCATTTCCCCTCGCTTACGGCACGATTTTAACTGCGCTGTACATTCCGATTTGTATGATGCTTTTCGGTTTGATATTTCGGGCTGTGGCGTTTGAGTTTCGCGAGCATTCTAATCGGAAAAAATTCTGGAATTATGCTTTTGGTGCTGGCAGTTTTTTGGCGTCTTTAGCTCAAGGATTCGCTCTCGGGGCGGTGCTTGAAGGTATTGCGGTTGATGAAGCTGGTCATTTTGTCGGTACTACTTGGGATTGGCTGGATTGGCGATCGATCTTGGTGGCTTTGACGCTGGTTCAAGGCTATGTTTTGATCGGTTCCACTTATCTGATCATGAAGACTGACGGTGAATTGCAAACAACTCACTATCGCACGGCTAAAATTGCGGCGGTGACGACGTTAATCGGAGCGGTTTTAATTACGATCGCCACTCCGGTTTTTTACGAAACTACGCGGACGAGGTTGTTTGATAAACCGCTAGTTTATGTGTTTGTGGCGATTCCTTTGCTGGGAGTGCTGTTTGTGGGAATGCTGCTAAAAAGTCTCACGAATAAAGAAGAACGGACGCCGTTTGTGTGGACAATTCTGATTTTTTTGCTCAGTTTTATCGGCTTGGGATTGATTGTTTTTCCATACATCATCCCGACACAAATCACGATTTACCAAGCCGCAGCTTCTCCGAGCGCGCTGGTGTTTATGATTGTGTTCATTGGCTTTCTGATCCCGATTATGATTTTTTACAACATCTACAATTATGTTGTATTTCGGGGTAAAGTCGCTGGCGGATATCACGGAGAATAACATAGGTTCGATCGTTCGGACTTCAGTCCTTCTAAATTTAGAAGGACTGAAGTCCTCACTACAAACTTATCTAATTGGTATTTGATTCGCTACGATAATACATAGAAGTTGCGATCGCATCAATATTGTGTTAATATCTGCATAATTCAAAATGGTTTACTTAGGGCTTGCTGAAAAAGCCTAAAACCCTTACAGCAAGAGACGTTGGCTCGTTTTAATCCTCAAAAAGTGCAAGCAATG
This sequence comes from Microcoleus sp. bin38.metabat.b11b12b14.051, assembly GCF_013299165.1. Lineage (NCBI taxonomy): Bacteria > Bacillati > Cyanobacteriota > Cyanophyceae > Oscillatoriales > Microcoleaceae > Microcoleus > Microcoleus sp. bin38.metabat.b11b12b14.051. The sequence goes on along the minus strand of NZ_JAAFKD010000044.1, from coordinate 46 downwards.
CAGCTAAAATGGGTCAAAACCCCTGCACACCATCACTTTCGTAATG